>JAFYNU010000281.1 GCA_017547975.1 Clostridia bacterium | reverse complement strand
TGTAATCATTTTGCCGATATAAAGGAATATGCAAGTATTATCGAAAATCGTTCAGAGGATGAAGGGTGCACATTGGAAAGCGTGCTGGCAGATAATGCACAGGTTTTAGAGCTTGCGCTAAAGCATAAGGTTAACTATATCCTTATCGACGACAAATACGAGGTGAATATTGATTTATAATTTCCTCTTTTGCGGATAGCAGAACAGGCTGCTATAAAGGAAATGAAGTAATCAGAAAATTCCGGGCATTTCGTTTCACCTTGAATCGGGAAAATACAAGTGCCCACTACCCTATAAATTCGGTAGTGGGCTTTTTGTATGTTCGCACACTTGTTATGGCTCTGTTTTCCTGCCAAAATGCGCCTGTAAGGAGAGGGTCAAAAATACCGTAAAATCGGGATGGTTTTGAGAGTCACTTTCAAAAACTATACCGATTATATATCATCTTAGCGCGTGAACTGTAGATGAAACTGACACCCGCCCGATCTATGTATGGGGACATAAAGAATGACTCATTTAGTTATTATCTACCATTTTTATTCTCCTTAATTCTCGTTGTATGCACGATCAATAAGCGGTTTAGCTTTTTCATAGCAGCACTTTGTAAATGCAGCTCTACAGTACCTCAGCCCCAGTGACCAATATTTGTAATGTCTCTTGAAAATCCCGGTTCAAAGGTCACGATAGTAACATCTATTGGCAGGTTCAAGATCAATTTTTTCTTTAGTGCAACTACGGTTACAATGTTGCGGATTTTCTTAAAAGCGGCATAAAGCTTCAAGTGGATTTCAGAAACATCGTCGCCAAGATTGAGTATATAGTTAGTCAGATCTTGATATAAAGCTTTTGCAGATTCATCAGCCGTCTTTAAGGGGACCTCTCCTTCTGACTATCGAAACCGACTGCGTATCCAACGAGCCTGCGAATTGCTCAGAACCGGCGAATACACCGTCAGCGAGGTGGCTGAATTGGTAGGTATCAGCGATCTGAAATATTTCAGCAAGCTATTTATCCGGTATACCGGCATGAAACCCAGCGAGTTACGAAAATGGTCTGTTGTTCAAAAATAAGGGAAGATACCTGCAATCCCCAACGAAAAATCGGCGGGGATTGTTTTTTCAACACCCAAATCAATTGACATCAGAAGAAAATATTGTATAATAAACTCAGCAAAGCCGTAGAAGTAGCCCAAAACAACTCGTGTACGGGGAGAACGCATTATGAAAATCAAGAAAATTTATGCCAGCAATATTGCCAGCCTGACCTCAAACGTATATACCGGCGGCGGCGAGGATGATACCGCGGCGATCCAGGCGGTTTTGGACGAAGCAAAGGACGAAAACGTAGGCGTTTATCTCATTATGGACGGAGCGGCCCGAATCAGCCAGCTGAAGCTCTATTCCAACACCACCATCGAATGCATGAGCAAGGACTGCGGTTTTTACCAAACCGAATGGATGAACCGGTGCATGATCACCACCGCCCTGTGGGATTATCACCAGATCAAAACGCGAAACATCACCCTTTTGGGCGGCACCTACCATCAAAACGGTCAAAACCAGGAGCACGACTGCCCATGTGTCCTTCACACCACCAAACGCGACAAGCTGAACGAATATAACAATCACTACACCCATGCCATTGAATTCTACGGGGTGGAAAACGTGCTTCTGCGGGACCTGACGGTGCGGGATTTCCGGTGCTACGCCGTCATGATCGGCTGTTTCAAAAACGTGACCATCGACCAGGTGTGGCTGGATCTGCCCTATGGCACAAGAGGAAACCAGGACGGTTTCCATTTCTGGGGACCGGGACAATTTCTGAACGTTCTGCACAGCGGCGGCAAGGTGGGGGACGACGTGATCAACGTGGGGCCCGATGAAGGGGACAAGGAATCCTCCATCACGGACGTACTGATCGACGGCATTTTCATGGACGACGGGGAACAGGCAGTGCGTCTTTTGACCCGGGGAACCGGCAGACTCGACCGGGTCACCATTCGCAATATCAGCGGTTCCTACAGAAGCTACGGCTTTTACATCGATCCCTGGTTTGTGGATGACACCATGGGGAACTTTGGGAACATCTTCATTGAAAACGTTGACCTGAAGGCAAACAAAAACACCTATACCTACCATCCTCCCATTCTGTTTAACGTGGGGGGCAACATGGAATGCCTGACCCTGAAAAACATCCGGCACCACAACAGCGTGGACAACCGTACCCTGATCGAGATTGGCTTACCCTTCTACAACACTCATCCCGAAACCTTTGACGATATGGAACTGGATACCCCCCAGAAGCTGCAAACCATCATCATTGACGGACTTACCATAACCGAGGAAGCAGGGGAACCGGAGGATACCAACTATATTTCGGTTTATGACAAGATAGAAAACCTGATTTTGAAGAACGTTGTGGTGATCAAGAACCAGACGGAAAACGGCACGCTTTTACATTTCGCCAAAAAGGGCGAAATCCGGAATTATGTTCAGGAAGGTATTCACACCAAGGGTCTGAAATCCCTGATCGACGATGAATCCAAGATTCAAAACCGGTTCTGAAGAAGAAGGAGATAAAGGAGAACCCCCATGAACGTAACCTTCAATTATTATCCCGAAGGAAAGAAAAGGGCGGTGACGCTGAGTTATGACGACGGCCAGCATCACGACAAGCGCCTGGTGGAAATTTTGAATCGGTACGGTGTGAAGGGAACCTTTCACCTGTGCTCCTCCTGGATCGATACCCCGGGATACGTCACAAGCGAAGAAGTAGGGACGATTTACAAGGGTCACGAGGTGGCGCTCCATACCCACACCCACGCTTCGGTGGCT
>JAFYNU010000280.1 GCA_017547975.1 Clostridia bacterium | reverse complement strand
CCGATGATCTTGATGGCGTCGGGCATATTCCGGTGCCCCTCAATGCGGGTTGGATCGTATTCACTGCGGCCCGAATGATAATAGTAATAGAGGGGATAGTTCCATTCGGCCAGACGCTTCAGGTTGCGGGTCAGGTTATACTCTCCAAACGCATTCTTCTCTTCCTCGGTCCATTCTTCCGAATTTTCGTAGTAATCCCATTCATATTCCGAAAATTCTTCCTCGGTCAGGGGATCCACCCAATCAAAGATCGGGTCGGTTTCCTTTTCTTTTTCCAGGAAGGTACGAGTATCCTCCTGGGTTTCGGACTCGGGTTCCGACTCCGCTTCGCTTTCGGGCAATTCGCTTTCACTCTCCGGGAGCAAAGGCTCCGGGATCGCTTCCTCCGCCCCTTCACATCCCGTAAAAAGGAGAACCAATGTGAAAAGGCAAATACCAAGGATCATTTGTAACTTTCTCATCTTCATTCCTCCCTCTTATATCCCTTTCGTTTTTCCCATTCTGCCAGCATTTGCTAATTTTTCTCTTCCTGACCATCAAAAAGAACGATATAGTCAATGATTTCCAGCTTTTCCGCCTGTTCTTTGGGAATGGCGGTCAGGAAGGTACCCCGGTCATAAATCAGCCAATCCTCCATTTCGATCCCCTTGGTTTCGGCCTTCAGGGTCAGGAGCAATTTTTCACCATTGGTCCAGCTTTCCTCCAGGGAAAAGCCGCCGCCAATACTATTCCCCACCAAAAGCAGGGTCAAAAGACTCCACTCTTCAAACCATTCGGCGGGAATGTCCGGGAATTTATAAACATCCGCATCGGGCCACGTAAGCTTGACCATTTCGATATATTCCCGGTATTCCTGATAGGAGGTACACAGGAGCGTTTCCTTCAGTTTCGTGGCCTCTTCTCTCCGAAACGGTCCGCTCGCATACCCCAAATCCGATTCCATGACCAAAATCCCATGATACACCGTCATATCCGAAAAAATAAACTCGGTTTCGCTTTCGGATTCGCTTTCGCTTTCCACTTCTATCACCGGGACCTCGATTTCGGGAATCTCCATGGGTTTTGCCTTCCCCCCACACCCCCCAAGAAGAAGGGACAGGAGAAGCAATAAAACACATATCTTCTTTTTCATATCGTTGCCTCTCATTTCATAAGCCCTGCCAAAAGCTCCGGGTACTTTTGCGCCAGGGCCACCCCGGCCTCCACCATGGTTTCGGGGGTATTCCCATCGTAACGCACCACGTCTGCAATGTCGGTACAGGCTTCGATCGTACCCTTTTCCATTTCAAACAAGCCGGTGGTGCTGTAGGTATATATACCGATGGTTTCACTTCCGGTGTCCCAGGTGTTGCCTGCATCGTGGAGGAAAATAACAAACTGCCGGTCGGGATCCCGAAGGGCATTCTCCATGGAGCGGGTCACCGCCCCGGGCGCCAGCATGACGGCATCCCCATCCAAACTCCCCCACAACACTTCCGTCACTGCCATGCTCCCATCTCCCCGGGGGGTCAGAATGGCGCAGGCATCGGCAAGCATGTTATCAATAAAGGAATCCGGGCCGGTGCGGGAGGTGGATAACAAGCCGATACCGCTTACCGCTTCGTTCCGGTGTCCCGCCACCCGACTGCCGTCGTATTCACTGCGGCCCGAAAGGTAGTAATAATAGTAAGGGTAGTCGGCCTCCGCCCAGCTCTTTTGAAACCGAAGGGCGGCATAACGATGAAATTCTTCGTATTTTTCCCGGGTACGCTCCGCCGCAGGGGTATTGGCATAGGCAATTTCGTAGGCCGAATATTCTTCATCGGTCAGGGGATCCTCCCAGGTCAGGATTGGATCCCGGGCCATTTCGGCCTCCAGAAAGGTTTGGGTTTCCCCATTTCGCCCTATCATCCCCCAGGCTCCCACAAAGAGGATCGCCAGACAGGCCGCCAGGGCACCCAGCCGAAGGGGCCGCCTGTTCCTCTTTTTCACCGGAGTCTCCAGAGTCTCCGCCAGAAGGGTATCATCCAATTGCCCCAGGGCACCAAGCAGTTTTTCACTTTTCACAGGGTGATCCCCTCCTTTTCCAAATATTGCTTCAGGTCTTTGCGCATACGGTGGAGAATCGAGGTAATCCTGCTTTCGCTGTCTCCATACTCCCGGGCGATTTCCCCCACCGACCGCACGAGAAAATAGCGGCGCAGAAAAATTCCCCGTTTTTCCATCGATTGACCCCGGAGCCAGTTTTCCAGCACTTCCTTCAGCTCGGCATCTGCCAGGGCGCTTTCCACGCTTTCCCCGGCGGGCAGGCAATCCTCCAATTCGGAAAGCAGAAGCTCCACCCGTCCCCCGCCCCGTTTTTTCGCCCCGTTGTGTTTCAGGCGGTTCAGCGACAGATTCCGGGTGATTTTCCCCAGGTAGATTCCAAGCTTTTCGGGCTTTGCCGGGGGAATGGCGTTCCATGCCCGGAGCCAGGTGTCGTTGACGCACTCCAAGGCATCCTCCCGATCCCCCAAAATAGCAAAGGAGATGGCATAGCAATAGCCGCCGTAGCGGTCGGACACCGCCTGAATGGCCCCTTCCGAGCGGGCATAAAAGAGATTGATGATCTCCCGATCGTCCATGCCGGTTTCTCCTTTCCTTATTTTTCTTTACACTATAATAGACAACAAAAGTCCACGGCTTCTTGCAGGATATTTCAAATTTTTTTGAATCAAAAATGGCGTTTTCGGTGTACCCCAAAAACGCCATACTTCCCCCACGTTAAAGCAAAGGTTGATCGTTGATAACCAGGCGGAACTTCATACCAAGCTTTTCCGCCGCCTTACAGCAAAGGAGCATCCGCTCCAGGAAAATTTCAAAGTATTCCAAAACCGAGCTGTAAACCGTGTCGATGGTCAGCTTGAGGACGATTTCGGTTTTATCCTCATTGATCCTCAGGTCGGATTTTGTGACCGAGTAATTCACTCTGTCATGAATGTCAAAATTGGTGGTATCCCGGTTGCGGACACGGCTGCGGCGCACGTCCGCCTTGTCCGCCAGAATCATGGCCGCCGACACGGCGTTCACCGGCACACCGGTGCCCTCGTCGTGATTGCCGATGGCGGTGACGATGGTGGCAATTTCCGAAGGATCACACCCCATGTCGTGGAGGATGCTCCAGGCCATGATGGCCCCCGATTGGGAATGCTCCGACCGGTTCACCAGATTGCCGATATCGTGGAGGTAGGCGGCAATTTTACAAAGCTCCACCGTGCGGGGATCGTATCCCAGGGTTTCCAGAATGTACCCCGCCTTTCTGGCGGTGTGGAGCACGTGGGCAAAGCTGTGCTCGGTATAACCCAGGGCATCCAGCGATTCGTCCGCCCGGGTGATGTAGGTGCGAATATCTTCATTTTTGATGATTTCATCAAAGGTGATCATGCATTTCTCCTGTATGGACTATGGTTTTCCTTTATTTTACCACAAAGGGAGTTGGAACGCAACCTTAACGGAAAAGGGGCTCGTTTGCCCTGTAAAGGGCCCGGAAGGTTTCCACCCCCTCCCGGTAGAAGGCCGTGGCCTCCCCATCCGGCAGGGTGGGTTCGGGATCCATGCGAATCAACCGGCCGCAGGCTTCCTCCAGGGTGGCGTATTCGCCGGTCCCCACCATGGCACAGATGGCGGCACCCACCCCCGCTTCCTCCCGCATGGTGGTGGTATAGGCAGGGCGGCCCAGCATATCCGCCAGGATCTTTCGCCAAAGGGGACTCTTGGCGCCTCCCCCCGAAAGGATCAGCCGATTCACCCGAATCTCCTGGGTTTCGATGGTGGCCATGGCATCCCGAAGGGCGTAGCTGATGCCCTCCACCACCGCCCGGGTCATATAATCCCGGTCATGCCCCAGGGTCAGGCCGAAAAACATTCCCTTGGCCATGGGATTCATGTGGGGAGTGCGCTCCCCGGTGAGATAGGGCAGGAAATAAAGTCCCTCCGCCCCCATGGGCACCTTCGCCGCCCTGGCGTGGAGTTCGGCAAAATCCCGTTCCCCAATCACCTTATCAAAAAACCAGTTCTGGGCCAGACAACAATTCAGGGTGGCACCCATGACGTACCACAGAGTTTCCGGTCCGTGGCAAAAGGTATGGGTGCGAAGGGTCGGGTCGTAGCTGGGTTTTGGGGAGGGAACGAATACCTGTCCTCCGGTACCCAGGGTTACCGAAGCGTCCCCAGGGGTCAAAATGCCGTTGCCGATGGCCTGCATGGGCTGGTCGCCCCCGCCGTAAACCACCGGAATCCCGGCCGGGAGTCCCAGCTCCGCCGCCGCGGAGGGAGTCAATTCTCCCGCCGTCTCCATGGGAGTTTTCCCCAATTTGGGCAGAATAGCCGGGTCGATGCCAAAGGCCGAAAGAATTTCCCCGCTCCAGGTGCGTTCCCGGCAATCAAACAGCAGGGTACTGCAGGCATCGGTGGGTTCCGACCCGTATTCTCCGGTCAGGCGGTAACGGAGGTAGTCCTTGGGCAGGAGAACCTTTCCGATCTTCTCGTAGACCTCCGGGCGGTGCTTTTTCACCCACAGCAGGGATGCCAGCTGAAAGCCGGTGCTGATGGGATTTTGGGTCAGGTGGCCAAGCCTTTCCATGCCAAGGGTCTTCCGAACCAGCTCCACTTCCGGGACAGAGCGTTGGTCGCACCAGATAATGGCGGGAGCCAGAAGCGCCCCGGCAGCATCCAGAAGCACCGTCCCGTGCATTTGTCCCGAAAAGCCGATGCCGCAAATATCGCCGGGGGCTGCCCCGCCATCTCTCATGGCATCCCCCAGGGCTTCCGCCAGGGCGCGCCACCAGTCCCGGGGGTCCTGCTCGGCATACCCCGGAGAGGGTACCAAAACCGGATACTCCCGGTAACCCACGGCGGCAATTTCGCCGTCGGGTTTCACCAAAACCGCCTTCAGTCCGGTGGTACCCAGGTCAATTCCCAAATATATCTTCATAACGTCCGACTCCTTCCGCAAAAAGCCAAAGGGAACGCAAAGACAAAAGTCCTTGCGTTCCCTTCTCTTTCCACTATCATACCACCAAATGGCGGATGCTGTCAAAGGCAAATATACGGAAATCGTGGGGATTCAGGCTCCGGGCCACCGCCAGAGCGGCGTCGGCTTCGGCTGCCTTGCCAAGCCCCAACAGTGCATAGGCCTTCAGGATGTTGCCATCGGTCAGATTGTTCTTTTCGATGTTATACTCGAAGGGCATGGGAGACGGAGAACCCACGCCGTAGTAGGTGCGAAGATCCTTGTTCCGGATGGAATTTTCCGCCGAGGCCAGCATTTCAGCCAGTACCTTTTCGGCCTCCTCCCCTTCCCCAAGCTTTTGGAGCGCCAGAGCCCGGAAGAGAGATACCTCCGAAACGGCGGCCTTGTAGACCGCGGCGGTTTCGTAGGCTTCCCTGGCCTTTTCGGTGTCACCCTGCGCTTCGTAGAGAAGACCCAGGGACCAGAAAATGTGTCCCTCCTGGTTGAAGAAGGTCTTGGCTTCGCCGTAGGACTTGGGCATATTGACCCCCTTCACATAAACTGCTTCGGCTTCGGCAAGCTTGCCTTCTGCCGCAAGGCGGTTTCCAAGGAGAACGTGCATCCAGGCGTGCTGTTTGGTCAGTTTGCCTTCGCCCCCTTCGTAAATGTGGAAGCGCTTGGCTGCCGCCATGGCGATGGCCCCCTCAAAATCGCCGGTCTGGGAAATCAGGGTCAGCTTATCCAGGTAGCAGTCGTCCCGCTGGGCCAGCAGGTCGGAGTACTTTTCATACACCGCCAGACGCTCTGCCGGGGAAGCACCCATGTTTTTGATGAGCTGCTGGTATTCAAAGAGCAGGCGGGGATCATGCTTGTTGGCAAGGGCCTTTTCCATGGCTTCCCTGGCCTTTTCGGGCTCCCCGGCCTTGTCGAAATAGTAAAGCGACAGATTTCGCCAAATCTTGCCGTGGGTGGGATTGCGCTTGATGCCCTCTTCCCAAATTTCCGCCGCATCGGCGTAGCGGAAGCGGTCGTAATAGAGGCAGCCCAGGTAGTAGCAGGCATTGGAGGCTTCCGGCAGGGTGTCAATGGCGTAGCGGAGCACCGGCACGTCCTCCAGACGGGAGGGGAAGCAGATGCCGCTTTCCATGGCTTCCGCCCGGCGAAGGGCCAGGCTGTCCCCGGTGAGGTAGGCCTTGTAGTAGTCGATCAGGGGGTAGTCCCCATCGAACAGATCCAGGGTGTAAAGGGCATCCTCCACCAGGCCGGCATGCATGTAGTCGCAGACCACGTCCAGAATGTTTTCAGCCTTCTTGGCATACTGGGCAATTTCATCCGAAAGGTCCATGAAATGAGAGGCTTCCACCTTGGCAAAGAGATCCATCTTGTCATCGGTAAGACCTACCAGAGCGGCCTTTTCCGCAAGGGCCGGTTCCAGCTTCCGCAAAATGGCGGTCTTCAGGTTCTGGGCCTTGGTGTGGCCGTAGTTCAGGCCGACCGATTCATCCAGCTTTTCCAAAGCGGCTTCGTATTCGCCGTTTTTGGCATCCAGGCAAGCCAGCTCAAACATGGCGGCAGAGCGATGGGTGTAATTCCAGGCGGCACGGTATAGCACGTCGTAGGCTTCCTTGTCCCGGCCCAACGCCACCAGCGCAAGTCCCCGCAGATAGAACGCTTCAGTATCGGTGGGATGCTGGTTGCGGCTGGTCAGGCGGGCGATGGCCTTTTCGGTGTAGGCAAGCACGTCGGCATACACCCCATTTTTCATGGCCAGGCGGGCCATGGAGGTATTGCATCGAATATCCCCGGGATCACGGCACAGACCTTCCAGGTAGTAGGCTTCCGGCTTGTAGTTATGCTGCTTGTACTGTTCCAGGTGGTAGCCGTTGATGTAAAGCTCTTCCACCGTTTCGATCTCGCCCGGGCGCTTCACCGGCAGGCGAACATCGATGGGCTGCTTCTGTCCCCGGACATAGGGGGTGTAGGAAACCAACACCTTCCCCTCCCCATCCCGCAGGGTGGCCCGAACCTTCCCGAATTCGGCACCATCCAGACCGATGGACCTCATCCAGGGGGTATCGGGGCTCAGGGTCGCTCTTTCGGTGTAAAGCACCTTATCGCCGCAGGTAACGCGGATTTCTGCATTTTCAAACACACCGGTGACGTGGAAGCCCACGAAGGCCGCCCCGTCCCGTTCTTCCAGATTCATGGCGGCGTCCACGGTGGCGTTTTTCACCTGGCCGATTTCCCGGACAGGGTACCAGTACTGTTCAAATTCACGGGTTTCGTAGGGGGCAAGCCAGGTGAAGTCGGGCTGGTTATCGGTGTAAACACCGGTCATCAGCTCGATATAGGGGCCGTTTTTATCGGTCAGGTTGTTGCACCACATGTCACCGAAATCGCCGATGCCCCAATGCCACATCTTCTTGCCCGGGGCGATGTGGTGGTTGGCCACGGTGGCGATTCCCTTGTCAATGCCCAGGTCGTAGCCTGCCACAAAGTCCATGTCGCTCTGACCCTGGGAGATCAGGTAGGAGGAGGGAACCTTCACCGCATCGTAACGAGAAAGGTCGGTGCCATCCCCGAAGTTATAGGGACGGGCGGTTTTGTAGGTGCCCTTGGCAATGGGCCAGGACATAACGGCACGGCGGTCGTGGTCGTTCACCCATTCGCAGTCGGGGGGGAATACGGTGCGGTAGTTGTCGTTCACCGGCACCGCCAGGTTGGCCCACCACATGAACAGCTGGGGCATGGCGGTACGGTTATAAACGCGGATTTTGGCCTTGATGTAGCTTCGGCCCGGGTCAAGGGTGATGCCCGCCATCCCCTTCATGCGGTTGAAGGGTTCCACCTCGCCGGTCCAGACGGTTTTGCCGCCGTCGGCGTTTTCTTCAATTTCGGCTTCCAGGGGCATGAAGGTGGTGGGGCGATGATGCTGGGGCCAGTTGAATTCGATACCGCCCGAGATCCAGGAGCCCGCAAGACCCACCAGGGCAGGCTTCACCACTTCATTGTAGTAAATAAAGTCGTGTTCGCCCACCTTATCGTAGCCCCGAAGAATCTTACCGCCGATTTCCGGCAGAACCACGGTTTTCACGTACTCATTTTCCAGGGTGTAGGTCTCGTAGGCCACGTCGGTCTTTTCATCGGTGATGCCGTCGGAGTAGGCAATGGGGTACAATCTGCCGGAAGCCCCCTGGTAGGGCTTGTTTTCAAAAAACATGGGCAGGTCGTTGGGTTTCTTGGGAATATAGGTGGGGATGAGTTCCTGTTTTTTGGTGACTTTAACGTCCATCATGGTCTTTCTCCCTTGCATTTTTTGGTGTCTTCCACTATAATAAAGTATAGCAAAAACAGAATGGCTTTTCAAGCCCTGCTTTTGTTCAAAGTCACAAAAAATTGTCAATTTGCCCGAAAAGTCAACAAACTTTCCGTGATATGAAAGGAAACGATCCCATGTATACCTCTGCTCATCTGGAGTCCCTTTACCGGGAAATGGATCACTATTATGCCGCCTTCGATCCCAAAACCGAATCGTGGTGCGATACCATTGACGGCATTATGACCCGGGATCCGTCGGAATCCCCCTACCTGCGCCGGGCCGCCATCATCGATGCCATGTGCTGTAACGCCCCGGTGCATCTTTTCCGCAACACGCCCTTCTTCTTCGAAATGGCCGCCGGACGCCCCCGATACAGCTGGGGCGGTTGTGCGGTCCCCTTCCACCGGACCACCGAAAAAAAATGGCTGGCCCCCTACGGCGATGCGCTGGCCAAAGACCGGGATTTGGGCTTCCTTCACGGCTGGAACAACCCGGTGGGTCTGGATCACCACTGTCCCAACTACGATACCCTGCTGGAAAAAGGCCTTTTGGGGATCATCCGTGAGGCGGAGGACCGCCTTGTCAAAGAAACCGATCCCAAAAAGCAGGCTTTTTACCAGGCGGTTATCGCTTCCAACCGATCCCTTTGCCACCTGGCCGCCCGCTTTGCCGAAGAAGCCGCCCGGTTGGCAGACGAAGCGGATGACAGCGAGTCCGCCGCTCACTACCGCGAGATCGCCGACACCGCTGCCCGCATTCCCGCCAATCCCCCCGAGACCTTCCGGGAAGCGCTGAACGCCATCCTCTTCTACCGGGAAGCAGTCGGTTCGGTGGAAGGCATCGGCATCAGCACCTTTGCCCAGCTGGACCGCCTGCTGGATCCCTACTATCAGGCTGACCGGAAAGCCGGTCGGATCACCCGGGAGGATGCCTACACCCTGCTCTGCGAGCTTTTGGTTTACACCGATACCCGCTTTGCCTCCTACAGCGACCAGTTCCACGAAACCAGCACCACCATCGAACTTGGGGGCTGCGATCGGGACGGCAGAATCCTCTACAACGACGTTACCCGCATGATTCTGGATGCCGCCGCCGAGACCCGCAACCTGAACACCAAGCTCAACTGCCGCATCTCCAAAAAGCATCCCAGAGAATATCTGGAACACATTGCCCGGTTGCAGCTCATCCCCCTTTCCTGCCTGATGATGCACAACGACGACGTGATCATCCCCGCCCGGGTCAAGCAGGAACAGGCGGTGGAGGATGCCCGTCTTTACGTGGGCTGCGGCTGTCACGAGGTCGTCCTTTCGGGAAGCGAAATTTGCACCCGGGCGGACACCTGGATCAGCCTGCCCCGGATCCTGCTGGCGGTACTGGAAGCGCAGGATCACCCGGATTTCGAATCCTTCTACAGGGCTCTGTTGGACGCCATCGGCGCCTACCACGACCGGATCGTCGCCTTCAAAAATGCCGGAGAAGCCCATTGGGCCGAATATGCTCCCATGCCCCTTTACTCCTCCACCTTCCCCACCAGCCTGGAACGGG
>JAFYNU010000279.1 GCA_017547975.1 Clostridia bacterium | reverse complement strand
TATTTGATGACTTCTTCTCCGGCGCGAATGGAGATTCGGGCGTATTTTTGCCCGTTATCCGGGTTGACCGATACGTTGTCCCGGGGATGAATGGTGATCAAAGGCATCGAATCGCCTCCCGCATTCCTTTTTCTTCAATGGTGGCCAGCTGACCCTCCACCAGGGGCAGAAGGTCGGTGAGATCCTCGCCCCACAGGGCTTTATCCGCCAGAATTTCGGCGGCGGTGTTTTGGGAAAGCTTCCCGATGGCCGCCGGATCATCCGAGGGGGCGGCGGTGCGGTAAAGGGCGATGGTGGCCGCAAGACTCAGGGTGAAAAGGGACCGGACGGCGGGATCGGCATCCCGCAGGGTGGGCAGAACCCGCACCGGCCACTTGCTGGATTGGTTCAGGGAGATGGAGGCAAAGCGGTGGTGGAGGTAGGGATTGCCGAACCGTTCCAGGGTGGCGGCGGCAAAGGATGGGGCATCGGCGCTTTCCAGGGTGGGCAGGATCCCCTCAAAGAGGAGCTTTTTGTGATAGGCCGCAAGATCCGGGTCGGCCATGGCATCCCCCACCGTCTCCACCCCCATCAAAAGGGCCATGGGGCACAGGGAGGAATGGGAGCCGTTGAGAATGCGCACCTTCAGCTTTTTGTAGGGGGTCACGTCATCGGTCCAGATCACGTTGTAGCCTCCCCGGCGCAGGGGAAGCTCGTCCTCGAAATTGCCTTCGATGGCCCACAGGTGGTAGGGCTCGGTTTCGGTCATGAGCTTGTCCTCCATGCCGATTTCGGCCCACAGGGCTTCCTTGTCCCCCTCCGGGAAGCCGGAGCAGATCCGGTCCACCAGGGTGTTGGCAAAGCGGCATTCCGACTTGACCCAGGCTTCGAATTCGCCGGGAAGACCCCACAGGGCAATGTAGCGGCAGACGATTTCCAGGAGCCTGTCGCCGTTGTTGTCGATGAGCTCGCAGGGCAGGAAAATGAGCCCGGGAAGTCCCGCCCGGTAGCGCCGCCACAAAAACTGGGTTACCTTTCCCGGGAAGGAAAGGGGAGGGGTATCGGTGAGCTTGTCCTCCGGGGCAAAGGCGATGCCCGCCTCGGTGGTGTTGGAAACGAAAAAGCGCAGATGGGGGCTTTCGGCGTAGGCCATGAAGCGATCGTACTCCCGGTAGGGATCGATGGCGGCGGTGATGGCTTCAATTTTGCGAAGCTCCCGGGTGGGTTCGCCGTTTTGAATGCCCCGGGTCAAAAGGTGGTAGGAAAGGCCCTGGTCCGCCAGCATGTGGCATTTGCCCCCGGCCCGTGGCTGGACCACGGCGATGGAGCCCGGGTAAAGCCCCCTGCGGCGTAAGCCGTCCACCATGTCGCAAAGGAAGGCGCGAAGGAAATTACCCTCGCCGAATTGGAGAATGGTCTCGTTCATATACTTGCCTCCAAGGAAGGAATTGGATTGAAATCTGATTTTCTTAATCTTACCATGCCCGGCTCCATCCGTCAAGCGTTGGAACAAAAAAGAAAAATACTGCCCGCCTGCCGTGGTTTTTGTGGGAAATGACCTTGATTTGGGTATTGAAATAGCGGCGATTATGTGTTATACTATAAGGCGAAAATTTCTTAGGGAGTGAATGTATGTCTGGACATTCCAAATGGAACAACATCAAACGTAAAAAAGAAGGTACCGACGCCAAAAAGGCAGCGGTATTTACCCGTATCGGCCGTGAAATGGCTATCGCCATCAAGGAAGGCGGACCCGATCCGGTATCCAACAGCAAACTGCGGGACATTATCACCAAGGCCAAGGCCAACAACGTCCCCAATGACAATATTCAGCGCATGCTGGCCAAGTACACCGGCGGCAAAAACGGCAACTACGAAAACGTCACCTACGAAGGCTACGGCCCCAACGGCGTTGCTCTGATCGTGGAAGCCACCACCGACAACCGCAACCGCACCGCCTCCGACGTGCGCCACTATTTCGATAAGTTCGGCGGCAACCTGGGCGCCCAGAACTCGGTTTCCTGGCAGTTTGAGCGCAAGGGTGTCATCGTCATCGACCGTGAAGAATTCGAGGACGAAGAGGACGATATGATGATGATCGCCCTGGACGCCGGCGCCGAGGACTTCGAAGCCAGCGAAGAATCCTTCGAAATCACCACCTCGGTGGACGCTCTGGACGAGGTTTGCAGCAACCTGGAAGGCCAGGGTTACAGCTTCGTGATAGCCGAAGAGCAGATGATTGCCCAGAACACCGTGGCCCTTACCGATGAGGATGACATCAAGAAGATGCAGCGCCTCCTGGAAGCCCTGGAAGAGAACGACGACGTGGGTAACGTCTGGCACAACTGGGAAGAATAAGATAATGCGAGAAGACCGCCGCCCTGCACGGGCGGCGTTTTTTTGTTGGGGAAAACGCACCGGGTAGGTTTTACCATTGTAGGGGCCGGCGCGGGCAAGTTGCAAGTTGAAAATGGACAGTTGAAAGTAGGGGCGGGCATCGCCCGTCCAAACCTTGCGGGGGGAAGCAGGTACATCTGCGGCAGAGGTTCCGCCCTCCTGTGGAAAACGCCCGTAGAGAGAGCCGGGCAGAGCGGGGGAGAGCAAACGGAAATCCTTTTGCGGCGGGAGAGGGACGGAGAAGAGCATGGGCGGAACCGACCTGAAGAGGAGCGTGCAGGAGCAGGACGGAGGTCGACACGTCTCCGCAGGAGCAGAGCACCTCCTCACACAAAAATGGCGGTCACGGCTCTTTTTCAAGGGTGGTAAAAAATACGGCATCCTTTACCGGGCATCCTAAAACCACCGCAATATGAGAAGAAAAGCTTCCGAAGAGCTCCCCTGGAAAATGCTGTGGCTGACGGCGGTCTGCGGACGAAGGTAAGGTAAAGCAAAGAAAGGTAAAGCAAAGCAATGCAATGTAAGTATGCCGGTGCGGCAACCGGAGCCCCCTGTGGAAAAGAGTTTTTTTCGATTTTGAAGGAGTGCTTTTTACGGCTCTTTCATTTGAAAAAACGCCCGGACAGAAGATTTGCAGAATCTTCAATCGGGACGTTTCTTTTTTGACGGTGTGGTATCCAATAGGTAGTCGGCAGAGATATTATAAAACTTACAAAAAGTAATCAAATGGCGAATGGGCATTTCGTTGGCACCGCGCTTGTAACGGGCATACATGGTTTGGGAGGTTCCAAGAATTTTTGCGATTTCGACCTGAGTCATATCGTGATCTTCCCGTAATCCTCGTAATTTCTCTAAAAAAGTTCGCATCTTATCCCACCTTCGCTATTCTTTTCATTCGTGTACCAAATAAATTTCTTTACGATTGACAATAGTAAAGTAATTTACTATAGCGGACGTAGTGCGGATATTTTTGAGGTGCTGCTTATAGATTTGTCACAGGTTTGTCATACGAATTGTGGTATAGTAATTTATAAGATCCGGCATATCCGTGCTGCGATTCCGCAGAC
>JAFYNU010000278.1 GCA_017547975.1 Clostridia bacterium | reverse complement strand
TCCAGGGCCTTGACCCCCATGATGGTGCTTCCGCCGGGGGAACAGACCGCATCCTTCAATTCGCCGGGATGCTTACCGCTTTGGAGCACCAGCTCGGCGGCACCCGCCATGGTGGTGGCGGCGTAGAGCATGGCTTTGTCCCGGGGAAGACCGCAGGCCACACCGCCGTCGGCCAGGGCTTCCAGGAAAAGGTACATGAAAGCCGGGCCGCAACCCGAAACCGAGGTTCCGGCGTCGATGTATTTTTCGTCCAGGGCATCCAGGGTGCCCGCATGGCGCATATCTGAAACAAAATCGGCTGCGTCGGCATCCTTCACCAGCTTGTTTTTGCAATACATGATCAGCCCCTTGCCGATTCCGGCGGGAGTATTGGGCATGATGCGGATGACAGGAAGATTTCCCCCGGCATATCCTTCGATTTTGTCGGTGGTGATCCCGGCGGCCATGGAGATGAGCAGGGGCTTGTTTTCCTGGAAAATGGGGATCAGATCCCCCAGCACCGACTGGGCCATTTGGGGCTTTACCGCCACGAAGACCCGGTCCCAGGCGGCAACCTCCTGGTTGGTGCCCCACCGGACCCCAAGCTGGCCGGCAAGGGCTTGGGCTTTGTTTTGGTCATAATCGGCGAGAAGAATATCCTTGGTGGTTTTGGCAAGGGCCCGGGCCAATGCGCCCCCCATGTTGCCGCAACCAATAAATCCGTATTTCATGTTGTCCTCCTTATCGGACGTGTCCGTCGCCGGTGACCACGTATTTGTAGGTGCACAGCTCCCGCAGACCCATGGGGCCTCTGGCGTGGAGCTTTTGGGTGGAAATGCCCATTTCGCAACCCAAACCAAATTCCCCGCCGTCGGTAAAGCGGGTGGAAGCGTTGACGTACACTGCCGCGCTGTCCACCGCCGAAAGGAACAGGGTTTTGGCGGCTTCGTTTTGGGTGATAATGGCTTCGCTGTGGCCGGTGGAATGGGCGGCAATGTGAGCTACCGCCTCCTGGGTATTTGCTACAACCTTGACGGCCAGAATGTAATCGAGGAATTCGGTATCAAAATCACCTTCTCCGGCGGGGGTACCGGGGATGATTTCGGCGGCCTTTTCGTCCAGCCGCAGTTCCACCGGCTTCTCCCGCTTTTCCACCAGAATTTCCCGCACCATGGGCAGGAAGGTGGGGGCGATTGCTTCGTCCACCAACAGCACCTCGCAGGCGTTGCAAACGCTGGGGCGGCTGGTTTTGGCGTTTTCCAGGATGGTGACGGCCTTTTCCAGGTCGGCGGATTCCTCCACGTAAACGTGGCAGATGCCGGTACCGGTTTGAATCACCGGGACCGTGGCGTTTTGTACGCAGGCATTGATCAAACCCGCCCCGCCCCGGGGGATGAGCAGATCCACGTATCCGGTGGCGGTCATCAGCCGATTTGCGCTTTCTCGGGTGGTATCGGTGACCAGATTGATGGCATCCTCGGTGATACCCACCTTCTTCAATCCGGCTTTCAGGGCGGTGACGATGGCATTTGCCGATTGGAAGGCTTCCTTCCCGCCCCGCAGGACGCATACGTTGCCGCTTTTCAGTGCCAGGGCGGCGGCATCGCTGGTGACGTTGGGACGGCTTTCGTAAATGATGGCCACAACCCCCATGGGGACGGCCTTCTTTTCAATTTTCAGCCCGTCCGCCCGGACGGTTTCTGAAATGGTTTCCCAAACCGGATCGGGGAGGGCGGCCACTTCCAGGATACCCTTGGCCATGCCCTGGATACGGCTTTCGTTCAGCATCAGCCGGTCGATCATGACCTCCGATACAGTGCCCCGGGCTTTTTCAATATCGGCCCGGTTGGCGGTCAGAATGGCATCGCTGGCATCCACCAGGGCGTTTGCCATGGCGGCCAGGGCGGCATTTTTTTCCTCTGTGGAAAGCAAGGCTACGGCGGTTTTGGCGGCCTTGGCGCGTTTGAGCATATCAAGCATGATTATTTCTCCGTAAAACGTGTACCGATGGGCTTGCCATCGATGATGTCATAAAGGGCCTTGGGATTGTCCCCATTGGTGATGACCATGTCACAGCCGGCTTCAAAGCACATTTTGGCGGCGTTCAGCTTGGTGACCATGCCGCCGGTGCCCAGGGAGCTTCCGTTGCCCCCGGCAAGGGCTTCGATTTCGGCGTCGATTTTGTGAACCACCGGGATCAGTTGCGCAGAGGAATCTTTTCTGGGGTCGGCGGTATAGAGCCCGTCGATATCGGAAAGAAGAATCAAAAGATCGGCGTTGACAAGCTGTGCCACAATGGCGGATAGGGTATCGTTCTCGCCAATGGTGGTTTCGATGCCGATCTCATCGGTGGCAACCGCGTCGTTTTCATTGATAATGGGAATCGCCCGGAACTCCAGGAGCCGTTCCAGTGTGTCGTGAACGTGGATGCTTCGACGGGGATCCTTGATGTCGTCGGCGGTGAGGAGCAGCTGAGCTACCGTATGACTATATTCAGCAAACAGCTTGTCGTAAGTATACATCAGCTCGCATTGACCCACCGCGGCGGCGGCTTGCTTGCCGGGCATATCCTTAGGTCGGCCGGGCAACCCCAATTTGCCGACCCCCATACCGATAGCGCCGGAGGAAACCAGGATAATCTGGTGCCCGGCATTTTGAATATCGCTGAGGACTTTGCAAATTTCCTCCACCCGGCGGATGTTAAGGTGGCCGGTGGAATGGGTCAGGGTGCTGGTGCCGATCTTAATGACTACTCGCATATCTGTTACCTCGAAATGATGGTGATACCCTCTATTAT
>JAFYNU010000277.1 GCA_017547975.1 Clostridia bacterium | reverse complement strand
TTGCAATCAGCCGGGATGCCCTGCATTTTACCCGTGTTCCCGTAAACGAGATGGTTTACGATGGTATTACGGAAAATAATATCGTTAAAATGGACGTGTACTGCCATAACTTTGCTCCCTTCTTCGACAATAATCCGAATTGTAAACCAAACGAACGCTATAAAGCAATTGGCGGAGCCCTCCCCCACGATGGGATTCACGCTTTTGCCAGCGAAGACGGCATTCATTGGCATGATCTTCATCCCCAGGGTGGTGTGATCAGCGAAGGGGTATTTGACTCCATGAATGTGGCGTTTTATAATCCAGAGACAAGAAAATACCATTGCTTTATGCGCTACTGGTATGATCCGAATCGGGACTTCAAAAACTACGAGGTCATTTACAAAGGAATGCGCGCGATTCGTCACTGTACTTCCGATGATTTTATTCATTGGAGTGAATCGGAAGAAAATCAGTACGCAGAAGGACATCCTGTCGATCAGCTTTATACCAACGCCACCTCACCCTTGCCTGGTGCGGAGCACATTTTGGTCTCCTTCCCTATGCGCTTCCAAGAGTTCCGCAAAAAATATGATACCTTCCCGGAGCATGGTATTTCGGATGCCATTTTGATGACTTCCCGTGACGGTGTGTTTTGGGAAAGAACGGTAAAAGATGCATGGCTTGCGGGCTCCACCGCACCTCATGAATGGTCGCAGCGTAACTTCATTACCGCTGCCGGAATTATATGCCGGGACAATAGATTCTACTTTTATGCAGAAAAGAACTATATGTGGGAGAATGACGGTCTTTGGGCATACTCAGTTCCCAAATATCGCCTCATTTCCGCTTATGCCGACGGTAGCGGCGGTATCATACAAACCAAGCAGTTGCATTTTTCCTCCGATGACATTTACATAAACTTCCGGACATCAGCTTATGGCTATGTCAAGCTGACTTTTAGGGATGAAGCTGATAATCTGATTTACGAAACCGGGGAACTGTTTGGCAATGAACTTTCCTGTCCGATTCATGTGGATGGACTTACAGGGAAAACTGGGTCCATTCAAATAGAACTTAAGGAAGCCCATCTTTATGCTATCGGTTCGGAAATGTAAGAACATACGGAAAAAGGGCCGCCCTCTGAAAGGGTAGCCCTTTTTGTCACTCTTGTTCGCCGTGTTCTTCGTCCTCGTCCCCGTCCATCCATTCCCGGACACCGATGCGCCGTTCGGAGCGCTCCTTCTCGATCATATCGGAAAGCATGTTTTTCACGTCCCGGGAATTTTTGATATGCTTCAGGTCGATTTCCGGACTGGTTTTGTCCCCTGTGCAACAATGAATGGTACCAAGTCCAAAAAGCCGTTCCCAGAAACTGCGTTTCAGGGTAACGTCCATGATGCGGTAGAGGCGAATTTCATCCTCACACCGATTCAGGAATCCGGTGTCGATAATAAGCTTATCCTGGGTAAGGCCGTAGCGGGTAAAGGACCAGGGAAGCCCGAAAATGATGCGTTTTCGATCTTTCCAGATGTATTCCATAGGTATCACCTCGTTGGTAGTTTTCAATATTATATCACGCCAACGCCCCAAATACAAGCAAAAAAGGAGAACCTTTCGGTTCTCCTTTCATTTTTACACGGTGTAGTTATCGAAGTAGCCCTGGATCCAGACGATAGGAGTGCCCTTGTCGCCGCTGCCGCTGGTCAGGTCGGACAGGGAGCCGATCAGGTCGGTGAGACGTCTGGGGGTGGTTCCCTGGGATACCATGTTGCCTACCAGGTCGGATTCCTTGTTTTTGATGTATTCCGAAATGGCGGCCTTCAGCTCATCGCCCTGCAGATCGGCAAACTGGTTGTCGGCCAGGTACTTGAGCTTTACTTCGTTAGGCTGACCCATCAGGCCCTTGGTGAACGCAGGTGAAACAACCGGGTCGGCCAGTTCCCAAATTTTGCCCACAGGATCCTTGAAGGCGCCGTCGCCGTAGATCATGACCTCGATGTTCTTGCCGGTGGCTTCCTTCATCTGGGCAGCGATCTTCTCGACAACCTCCTCGCACTTATCGGGGAAGAGTTTTACGGTTTCTTCGGTGGCCTTGTTGCTGCCAAGCAAACCGTACTGACGGTTGCATCCACTGCCGTTTACCGGAGCATTCAGAATATCATCCAGACCCAGAACCAGCTCGGCACCGGCCTTTTTCAGGAGCTTCTTGCTTCTCTGACGGGAATGGATATCGCAGGCAAGTACATTCTTGCTGTAATTCAAAATGGCGCGGGGATCATTTGCCAGGATGACTTCCACTTCACAATCCTGGGAGGAAATCAGTTCCTTGTAGTACTCGATGTAGTCCACACCGGTGACGGGGTGCTTGACAACGCCGAACAGCTCACGGAAGCGGGCTTCGGTGATGACGTCACGGTAAATATCGATACCGGCTTCGTCCAGGGAATCCAGATCGATCAGGTGATTGCCCACTTCGTCACTGGGGTAGCTGAGCATGAGGGTGATCTTTTTGGCCCCTCTGGCAATGCCTTTCAGGCAAATGGCAAAACGGTTACGGCTGAGAATGGGGAAAATCAGACCAAATTCGCCGGTGGGGAATTTGGCGCGGATATCTTCGGCAATCTGGTCCACGGTGGCGTAATTGCCCTGGGCGCGTGCTACCACCGCCTCGGTGATGGCAATAACATCCTTGTCGTGGAAGGGCAGGTTTTCGCTTTTGGCGGCGGCCAAAACGCTTTCGCTGACGATGGTGGCAATGTCGTCGCCACTGCGGATGATAGGAGCTCTGACACCACGGGATACGGTACCAATCAGTCGTTCCATGTTCATAACCTCTTTCGTGAAAAATAACATTTGACAAACCGGTCAGGTTATATTATCATACCTGTTGGGAGAAAGCATACGCTTCCCCAAAACGGTTTTCCTTTTTTCAGTTGTATTATATCCGTTTCCCTTCCATTAGTCAAGTTATATTTTATTATGTGTTGTATAAGAGGAGATTATGGATGTTAAGCTTGACCGCTACCGAATCTTTTGTTCGGTGGTGCAATACGGTTCCTTTTCGGCGGCGGCAGAAGCCCTGTATTTGACGCAAAGTGCCGTCAGCCAGAACATCCGCACCCTGGAGGAATCGCTTTCCACTACCCTGTTCGTGCGAAATCGAAGCGGTGTCACACTGACCCCGGCGGGTAAGGTGCTTTATGAATATGCATCCCATGCCATGTCGCTTTTAAGCTCGGTGGAAAAGCGATTTGCGGCAATTGCATCCCTGGAGGAAGGCGAACTTCTGCTTGGAGCCAGCGATACCCTGTGCCACCACTATCTCATGCCGGTTTTGGAACAATTTCACACCCGCCATGAGGGTATCAAACTCAATATCACAAATGGTGTAACCACCGAAACCATCCGGGACTTGAAAAACGGCAAGATCGAGGTGGCCTTCATCAACCTCCCCTATCCCCATGCGGAGGAGGACGAAACCCTTTGTGTACGTCCATCACTCCCCTTGCACGACGTGTTTGTGGCTGGTCCCCGTTATGGAGAGTGCATTACCGAACCGCTGACCCTGGAAGAGGTTGCAAAGCTGCCTTTGATCATGCTGGAACGGAAAAGCAACTCCAGAAACTACGTGGATCGATACTTTTCTGAAAATCAGGTGGTACTCAAACCGGAATTCGAGCTTGGTTCCCACGACCTGCTCCTGGAGCTTGCCGCCGCCAACCTGGGGGTTGCTTGTGTCACACGGGAGTTTGCCGGGGAAAAGCTTGCAAACGGCAGTTTGGTGGAACTCCCCCTTGCGCAGCCCATTCCGCCCCGGGCGGTTGGAATTTGTACCTCGGCCCACGTTCCCCTCAGTCGGGCCGCAGAATCATTTTTGGATATTTTGAATTCATAACCCGCTACAAGAAAGGAATATTTACATGAATTACGCATCCTTCTTCAAAACCGCCGCTGTCATTCTGCTCGGTGCTTTCATCTTTATTCGTACCTTCGTGGAAAACGCCATCGTCAGTGATATCACACTGTCGGCTGCCCTGGTTGGCTTTTTCCTTTTGTGCGCCGGTGGCCTGATTTTCGACAAAACCGCAGAGGAAGCCGAGAGCAAGTCTTACAAGAACTTCACCATCGCCTCGGGTGTGGTCGTGATTCTGTGGGGAATTATGCTTCTTTCCCGCTACGTATTCTTTGCCTAAACCATAACAAATCAATCAAAAGTGCCACCTGTCTGTTGGACGGTGGCATTTTTGATTGTGTTTCCAATTTCTATGCCGCCCCGGGCTGTGGAGGGTATAACACAGCCCGGGGCGTTCTATCACTCCGCTTTCGCGGGGGATATACAAAGCTATCCTTGCTCTGC
>JAFYNU010000276.1 GCA_017547975.1 Clostridia bacterium | reverse complement strand
GAAGTCGGTGTCACTTTCCAGGGTGTAGGTCAGCTTGTTTTCAAAGGGATAATTGGTTTCCAGGGAGATACGCTTTCCGGGAAGGGTCAGGACGGCGGGAACGGGAATGGCGCTTTCGATAACGCCGTCCTTCCACAGGAAGGCGGACAGGGCGAATTTCGGCCAACCCTGGTTGAAATTTGCCGTACAACAGCCATAGTTGGGCTCCAATCCAAATAGATGGGCATCCGGGCCGTTGGTACGGAAAAGGGGTTTTCCGGGGAACTTTTCACAGGCAATTTGGTTGGAAAGCTGGACGTACTGATGGGACCACATGTCGTCGCTGATGGTGGCGGGAAGGGCGTTGAAGGCCAGAACCTCCAGCCGCTCTGCCCATTTGGCGTCCCCGGTGGCGGCATAAAGCAGTTCGTAGGAATACATCTGCTCCACCACGGAGCAGAGCTCGGTGCCCTGGATGGGGCTCAGCCCCGAAAGGCATTCATCCCCGGTGAAAAGGCCCACGGGAGTGCCATTATAACGGTCCAGGTGGGTGCGGAGGGTTTCGGCGCAGTCGGTGTATTCACCGTCGAAAAGATTTTGGTACACCGCTTCGGCCTTCAGCATCATGGCCAGGTTGACGATGTGGGTGTCAAACCGCCAGCGGTTCAGAGGGCGGACCCAAAGGTCGGTGAATTCGGTATAGTCGGCACCCTGTTCCTTCAAAAGCTTTGCCAAATCAAGGAGCCATTCCTCCTTTGTGCGCTCATAAAGGAAACGGATGGCAATGAGCCCTTCAAACCAACGGAATTTACCCCAATCAAAGAGCTTGATACTACCGGAGGCGAGGAGATCGTAATAGTTTTTCAGTACCCGATGGAGAACGTCCGGAATACGCTCATCCCCGGAACACTCGTAATAAACCACCAAAACCTTGGAAATTAACTGGATGGCCCAGCTGTCGTAGGTGGTGCGTTCTTCTTCGGAACAGGGACAAATCCACCCGTCTTCTTTCTGGAAGGATAGAATGGCATCCATATAGCGTCTTACCCGACCGATCATATCCGAATCCTCCAGCAAATAGGCCAGGGGAATGAATCCGTCCAACCAATAGGGGACCCGCTCCCAACCTTCCCGATCACCGCCGAGCCAGGCGCTGTCCCGCACGTCGGGCCAGACCTTGTCCAGATTGCCGCTGAGCCCTTCTGCCTGAATACGCAGTTGGCGTAAAAGCCATCCCTGGGGCTTGATTTCCTTCGCAGTGTAGAAATTCCAGTGTTTCATCCCAACACCCTCCTTGAACTTACGTCTTGACCTTCATTATAGCACATGCCAAACGAGATGAAAACAGGAAAATTTTCACCCGAAGGCTTTACCTTTTTTTCGGGGTGTGGTATAATAAAAACAAACAAATTTTCGCTGGAAGGGATATCTATGATTGTTTTGGGAATCGACCCGGGGTACGCCACCGTGGGGTTTGGTGTGGTGCATGCCATAGGGGACCGAATGACAGCCCTGGCTTGGGGTGCCATCCAGACCAAGCCGGATACCCCCTTCCCGGATCGGCTTCTGGACATTCACGAGGGAGTTCTGGAATTGATCGAAAAGTTCAAACCGGATGCCCTTTCGGTGGAAGAGCTTTTTTTCAACACCAACCAGACCACTGCCATTGGTGTTGGCCAAGCCCGGGGTGTGATCGTTCTGGCGGCGGCAAAAAAGAAGCTTCCCATTGCAGAATATACCCCCCTGCAGGTCAAATCTGCGGTGGTTGGTTATGGCCGGGCCGAAAAAAAGCAGGTGATGGAATTGACCCGTCTGCAACTTAATTTGCAAAAGACCCCGAAGCCCGACGATGCGGCCGATGCCCTGGCCCTGGCGGTGTGCCATATCCGGTCGGCTTCCTCACAAATATATCAGCCTTGAAGGAGCAACTCCTATGATCTATTACGTGGAGGGCAAGCTTGCCCTGTGTGAAAAAAATCTTGCGGTGGTGGACGTAAACGGTGTGGGCTTTTCGGTCTCCACCTCGATGTATACCATCGGCAACATCAAGACCGGTGAAAAGGTCAAGCTTTATACCCATCTCATCGTCCGGGAGGACGATATGGAGCTGGTGGGATTTGCGTCCCAGGAGGAGCTTCGCTGTTTCAAAATGATCACCTCTATTTCCGGAGTGGGTGCCAAGGTGGCGCTTTCCATTTTGTCCACCCTTTCTCCCTCTGCACTGGCGTTGGCCATTGCAGGGGAGGACCTGAAGGCCATTACCAATGCGCCCGGTGTGGGGAAAAAGCTTGCGAGCCGTATCGTCCTGGAACTCAAGGATAAAATGCTCAAGAGCGGGACCGAAATTTCCGGCAGTGACCTGGCAATGCCGCAGATCGCAGGCGGCGCTGGCGGCAATGCGGAGGAGGCCATTGAAGCCCTGATGGTTTTGGGGTATTCCAAGCCGGAGGCCATGAAGGCTATTTCCGGAGCCCCCGAGGGAAGCTCGGTGGAGGATATTATCCGGTTTGCCCTGAAGAATCTTGTGATTCCCTATTGATAAGGAGGAACGTCCATGCCCATTGAATTTGACAGCGATACCATTGAAACTGCAGAAGAGCGAATGATGACCTCCCGGGTGCTTGCCACCGAGGATGATAACGAAAATAAATTGCGCCCCCAAAGTCTGAAGGACTATTTTGGTCAGGAAAAAATCAAGGATATGCTGTCTGTGTTTATCGATGCGGCAAAATTCCGCGGTGAGCCCCTGGACCACACCCTTCTTTACGGTCCCCCGGGACTGGGGAAGACCACCCTGGCAGGAATTATTGCCAACGAAATGGGGGTCAATATCCGAACCACCACCGGTCCCGCCATTGAAAAACCCCGGGATCTGGCGGCGATTTTGACCAACCTGAACGAAAACGACATCCTGTTCATCGACGAAATACACCGCCTGAACCGCACCGTGGAGGAGGTTTTGTACCCTGCCATGGAGGACTTCATGCTGGATATCATCGTGGGGCAGGGACCTGCCGCCCGTACCATCCGCATTGACTTGAAAAAGTTTACCCTCATCGGGGCTACCACCCGGGCAGGTCAGCTTTCCAGCCCGCTTCGTGACCGGTTTGGGGTGCAGTTCAAGCTGGAACTTTATTCGGATGAGGAACT
>JAFYNU010000275.1 GCA_017547975.1 Clostridia bacterium | reverse complement strand
CCTGCGTTCCCTGGGGGCTCAGGAGGGGTCTGAATATCTTCTGAACCAGATGAAGCTTACCGTAGCTCAGCATGGGGAATCGATCCTGTTCGATGCCCCGGCGGATCAAACGGCCCAGCTTACCGAATGGACCTATCTGGGAACGGTTTATTCCGGAGGGAATATTACCCTGGACGTTACCCTGGAAGTACCTGTTACCATGGGAAATGAGTTTGCTGATGAAGTCGGTTACGTCGACTGGCAATTCCGGGTGGAGGAGTTCCCCAAGGAATCGAGCGATCCCGCCCCCGACACCGGGGATGATCGTCCCATTGCCCTGTACCTGGGCCTGATGGGCCTTTGCGTCGCTGTGGGGATCCTTGCGGTGGTTGTCGGCAAAAAGAAAAAAGCGCAGTAAATACATCATGGCCCGCCCTAAAAGGCGGGCCGTTTTACAAATCCATCCTCTCCCGAATGACTCCGGAAGAAGCCTTTGGCCGATGGACGGTGATTGGTGAAGGCTCGGGGAAGAACAACCCAAGAAGATGGCTTTGCCGGTGCGCCTGCGGCACCGAGCGGGAGGTCTTGGAGCGGAGTCTGCGTTACGGGCGGAGCCAAAGCTGTGGCTGTTTGCGCCGGGAAAAGGCCGAGGAGGCCCTTTCCTATTCCTGCCGGAATTGGGGGAGGAAGGGGCGTAAGCCGCGGATTTGGGCCGTCGAGGGCGCCGGCCCCTACGGGCTTATCGTTTATCAATTATAACTCCCCCCTGTCGTGGCTTACGCCACGCCGTCCCCCCTCGGTGAGGGGGGCTTTGCGTACCCCCTGCCGCAAATGGAATCTGTGCAATGCCCATTCCCCGTGCCGCAGGCGGCCCGGGGCGGACGCGCAATGCGTGCCCCTACATGACGGGCCTTCTCCGTCCGCAGAAGGCAGATCGGATGGTTGACAGGGGAAGGGTTTTCGTGTATAATAGAAGGGCGAAAATATGGAAACCCAAATACCAAAATTCATTCAAAATAAAGGAGCCAATTGCATGAAACCTATCCTCTTGGTCGTCATGGACGGCATCGGATTTTCCAAGACCGGTCTGGGTGACGCGGTCACCCTGGCTAACACCCCCACCCTGGACAAGCTGTTTGAAACCTGCCCCAACGTCCGCCTGAAGGCCCACGGCGATGCCGTCGGTCTGCCCAGCGACGACGATATGGGTAACTCCGAAGTGGGCCACAACGCCATCGGCTGTGGTCAGATCTACTCCCAGGGCGCCAAGCTGGTAAACGAATCCATCGAAAACGGCAAGGCCTTCGCCTCCGACGCCTGGAAGGACCTGGTTGCCAACTGCAAGGACAAGGAAAGCACCCTCCACTTCATCGGCCTGCTTTCCGACGGTAACGTCCACTCCAACATTGCCCACCTGAAGGCCATGATCGAACAGGCCAAGGTGGAAGGCATCAAGAAGGTTCGCGCCCACATCCTGCTGGACGGCCGTGACGTGCCCGCCACCAGCGCTCTGGACTACGTGGCCGACCTGGAAGGCCTGTTTAAGGCCCTCAACGGCGACGATTTCGACGGCGCTATTGCTTCCGGCGGCGGCCGTATGAAGGTCACCATGGACCGCTACAAGGCCGACTGGGCCATGGTCAAGCGCGGCTGGGATACCCACGTCCGTGGCGTTGGCCGCACCTTTGCCTCTGCTGAAGAAGCCATCACCACCTACCGTGAAGAAAACCCCGGCATGATCGACCAGGATCTGCCTCCCTTCGTTATTGCCAAGGACGGTGCCCCCATCGGCAAGATGGCCGACGGCGACAGCGTCATCCTCACCAACTTCCGCGGCGACCGTGCCATCGAAATCAGCATGGCCTTCGATGATCCCGACTTCGCCGAATTCGACCGGGAAGAAGTTCCTGCCGTTCTCTACGCCGGTATGCTCCAGTATGACGGAGACCTGGCCCTGCCCAAGCGCTTCCTGGTGAACCCGCCCGAAATCAAGGACACCCTCACCGAAGTGCTCTGCGCCGCCGGCGTGAAGGAATATGCCGTTTCCGAAACCCAGAAGTACGGCCACGTGACCTACTTCTGGAACGGCAACCGCTCCGAGAAGTTCTCCGAGGACCTCGAAACTGGGGAGGAAGTGCCCTCTGACGTGCGCTCCTTCGACGAGTGCCCCTGGAAGAAGGCCACCGAGG
>JAFYNU010000274.1 GCA_017547975.1 Clostridia bacterium | reverse complement strand
GCATCCTCGGAAACTTCGCCAACGATGTGAACCATGGTGCAGGCGTAGTCTTTTTTGGAACGGTTGGTCAGGTTTTCAATGTTGACGCCAAGGCTGGAGAAGGCGTTGGCAATGCTGGAGATCATGTTGGGGATATTCTTGTGCAAAACGAGGAGATAGTTACCGTCGGCACCGGGCAGTTCCATATCGGGGTAGTTGACCGAATTCTTGATGATACCCTTTTCGATATAGTCCGAAATTTCGGAAACGGCCATAACGGCGCAGTTGTCTTCACTTTCGGGGGTGGAGGCGGCAAGATGGGGGATGCAAACCGTATTGGGAGCCTTGATCACGTCTGCATTGGGGAAGTCGGTGACGTAGGATGCGACCTTACCGCTTTCCAAAGCGGCAACCAGGTCGGGAGTATTGAAGAGCTCACCGCGGGCCAGATTGATGATGCGGACGCCATCCTTCATGGAAGCAAAGGCTTCGGCGTTGTATTTGCCCTTGGTATCCTTGTTGTAGGGGATGTGGACGCTGATGTAGTCGCAGTTTTCCAGAATTTCCTTTTCGCTCTGGGCGTGATGAACCGAGCGGGACAGTCTCCAGGCGGCGTCCACCGTCAGGAAGGGGTCATAACCGTAAACATCCATGCCCAGGGAAATGGCGGTGTTGGCAAGCTGAGCGCCGATGGCACCCAGGCCGATAACACCAAGCTTCTTGCCCTTCAGTTCGGGGCCGGCAAACTTGGACTTATTCTTTTCTACAAGCTTGGAAATGTTGTCGCCTTCATCCTGAATGGAGGTGACCCAGTTAATGGCGTCTACAACCTTGCGGGAAGCAAGAAGAAGCGCGCAAATGGCAAGTTCCTTTACTGCGTTGGCGTTGGCGCCGGGGGTATTGAATACTACGATGCCGGCTTCGCTGCAACGATCCACGGGGATGTTGTTGACACCCGCACCGGCGCGGCCGATGCAAAGCAGATTGTCGTTGAAGTTCATTTCCTGCATATCGGCCGAACGGACCAAAATACCGTCGGGAGATTCAATCCCATCACCATAGGTGAATTTGGCCTGGTCGAAATTGGCAAGACCAATCTTCGAAATTTTATTTAAGAGTTGAATCTGATACATGATTTATTCCTTTTCGTAATTCTTCATGAATTCCACCAGTTTTTCAATGCCTTCGGTGGGCATGGCATTATAAATGGAGGCGCGCATACCGCCGACAGAACGGTGGCCCTTGATGTTCAGGAAACCTTCTGCGGTGGCCTTTTTAACAAAGTCGGCATCCTTGGCTTCGTCGCCGGTGACAAAGGTGACGTTCATCATGGAACGGGACTTTTCATCAACAGGGTTGGAGAAGAGGGGGGACTGATCGACGGCATCGTAGAGGAGCTTTGCCTTGGCTTCGTTGATCTTTGCAAGACCTTCACAGCCGCCGTTTTCTTCTACCCAATCCAAAACCAGACCGATCATGTAAATGCCGTAGGTGGGAGGGGTGTTGTACATGGAATCGTTTTCAGACATGGTCTTATAATCCCAAACCACGGGGCAGTAGGGAACAGCATTGCCCAGCAGATCTTCGCGGACGATGACAACGGTGACACCGGCAGGGCCCATATTCTTCTGGGCGCCGGCATAGACCAGACCGAACTTGGAAATATCCAGGGGGGCCGACAGAATGGAGGAGGAAATATCGGCTACCAGGGGAATTCCGTTGGTTTCGGGAATATAATCCCAAGTGCTTCCGTAGATGGTGTTATTGTGGCAGATGTAGACGTAATCGGCGTCGGGGGAGAGATCCAGCTCTTCCTGACGGGGAATGTAGGAGAAATTCTTGTCCTTGGAGGAGGCGGCAATGTGGACTTCGCCGTACTTCTTGGCTTCATCGGCGGCTTTCTTGGAGAACTGACCGGTAACGATGTAGTCGGCTTTCTTATTCTTGACCATCAGATTCATGGGGATGGCGGCAAACTGGCCGGTGGCACCGCCCTGCAGGAACAGAACCTTATAATTATCGGGAATGTTCATGACCTTACGAAGCTTAGATTCCACAGAACCGATAATAGACTCATATACCTTAGATCGATGGCTCATCTCCATAACGGACATGCCGGAGCCTTCGTAATTCATCATTTGTGCGGCAGCCTTTTCAAGCACCGATTCCGGCAACATAGAGGGGCCGGCAGAGAAATTGTACACGCGGTTGTAACTCATAAACTTGCCTTTCTGACCCAGGGAATGGGCCCATATCGTCATTTGATGGAGAAAATCTCCACCATACAAGATATTATACACCTCATGAGAAAAATGTCAATTGTTATTTCCGTAAATGTTGCACTGATTTAACGCGTTAAATTGGTAAAATTGCAAAACAAATGTCTTTGTGGAGGAAACAAAAGAGCCGTAATAAGAAAAAAAGCAAAATCGCGGAATTTATTCAGGAATCTTACCCGATGCTTGAAAGAAAGAGAAAATTATGATAGAATAAAGGGTAAACTGACCCCGTGTTTGCCATTTACACCCAAGGGCGGGGAGGGTGGCGGGAAAGGATCCCGCAGGAAAGGAAAATAGTATGGAAAATCAGGAAAAATTGCTTAGACAGCTTGAAAGAAATGCAAAGATCAGTCCGGAACAGCTTTCCAGCATTCTGGCCAAAAAGCCGGAGGACGTTTCGGCTATGATCGAGGATTGTGAAAAGAATCGGATTATCGTGGGCTACAATGCCCTGATCGATTGGGACAAAACAAACCGAGAGCTGGTTACCGCTATGATTGAAGTAAAAGTAACGCCCCAAAGAG
>JAFYNU010000273.1 GCA_017547975.1 Clostridia bacterium | reverse complement strand
TGCGCTACGGCACCCTGCCCCTGGTCCGGGAAACCGGCGGCTTGAAGGACACCGTCACCTCGGTGGACGACGAAGGCAACGGCGGCCGCGGCTTCACCTTCCAGACCTACAACGCCCACGACATGCTGGATTCTCTGTGGCGTGCCTGCGCCCTCTATGCCAAACCGGAAAAGTGGGCCCAGATCATGACCGCCGCCATGAACTATCCCTGCGGTTGGGATCAATCCGCCGAGCAATACCTGTCCCTTTACAACAAAATCGTCTGAGAAAGGATTTTTCCTATGCTGAAAGTTGCCATGCTGTCCCAGTGGCACGTACACGCCAAGGGATACGCCAATGAATTCAACCAGAGCGGTCGGGCTAAGATCGTCGCCGTTTGGGACGAAGAACCCGCCCGTGGCAAGGCTTTTGCCGAAAGTCTGGATTGCCCCTTCTACGAAAACCTGGATGAGCTTCTGGCAAGCGACATCGATGCCGTTTGCGTCACCACCCCCACCACCATGCACCGGGATGTCATCGCCAAGGCCTGCAAGGCCGGCAAGCATATCTTCACCGAAAAGGCTCTGGAGGTCACGGTGGAAGAAACCGAAGCCCTGGCCAAGGAAATCGAAAAGAGCGACAAGACCTTCGGTATTTCCTACCCCCACAAAACCAATCCGGTTTACCGTTACATCAAGGCCCGCATTGCCGAAGGCGCCTTTGGCAAACTCAGCCTGATCCGCTACCGCAACGCCCACAACGGTGTTTCGGGCAACTGGCTGCCCGAATATTGGTTTGACGGCACCAAGTCGGGTGGCGGTGCCATGATGGACCTGGGTTGCCACGGCATGTACTTCCTGTGCGACATTGGCGGCAAACCCAAGCGCATTTCCGCTCTGTTCAACCAGTTCTACGGCACCGGCCTGGATGAAAACGCCATCTGTACCGTGGAATTTGAAAACGGCACCATCGGTGTCAACGAAACCAGCTTCATTTCCTACTCCGCCCCCGGCGTTGTGGAAATTTACGGCACCGAAGGCAGTCTGATCGCCGTGGGTGACCAGATCACCTTCAACTCCGAGCTTTACAAGGACAAGGAAGTCCCCGCGCTGGACAAAACTCCGGTGGAAAGCCCCATTGAACGCTTCATTTCGGCCTGCGAAAAGGGCGAAAAGTATCCCGCCGAAATGGGTCTCGAGGAAGCAATGGCCCTCACCGTCCTGCTGGACAATTCCTACAAGGCCGACGAAGCCAATAAGATCGTGGTTCTGTAAAACTCTGTAACAAAAAGGCGCGTTTACCACGCGCCTTTTTTCCACTTTTATTTCTTATTCGGGAGGTTATCCCTATGATCCTTGTTACCGGTGCAGGCGGCTTTGTCGGCGGCACCGTAATGAAATTCTGCCGTGATACCATCGCTTGCCCCTCTCTCCAAAACCTGTCAGAATATCAGGTACAGCAGCTGGTGGAGGAAAGCGGCGCCGATGTGATCCTGCACACCGCTGCCATTTCGGATACCGGTTTTTGCCAAGCTCATCCGGATGCATCCTACCGGGCCAATGTACAGCTTCCCCTTTGGCTCGCAAACGCCGCCAAAGGCCGAAAGTTGATATGTTTCAGCTCCGACCAGGTCTATAACGACTCCCCGGAAGAAGGCCCCTACACCGAAGATATGGCTCAGCCCGGTTCGGTGTATGCCGCTCACAAGTTGGAAATGGAAGAACGGGTCCTGGAGCTTTGTCCCGATGCGGTCATGCTGCGGGCCGAATGGATGTACGACCTGTATGACAAAAAGCCAAACTTCTTCATGAACCTGCTGCAGACCACCGCCCCGGACCTGGTTTCCCCGAAACAATATCGGGGCGTAACCTACGTCAGAGAGGTGGCGGAAAATATGGAGCGGCTGTGTTCCCTTCCCGGTGGTGCCTATAATTTCGGAAGCGAAACCACGCACTCCGTTTGCCAAATCACCCGCGCCTTCCTGACCTCCCTGGGCAAAAACGTGTCGGTGGAGGAAGGTTCTCCCCGACATAATCTGTGGATGAACTGCGAAAAGGCACGAAAATACGGCGTCACCTTCTCCTCCGTGGAGGACGGTCTTCTCCGGTGTGCCCGGGACCACCAACTGCTCCCCACAAAATAAGCTTGGCCCCGGTCGGTTTGAACCCGATCGGGGTTTTGTTTATATTTCTTTATTTTTCAGGTTGCATTCCCGGGCTTTGAGGGTGTATAATAGTACCATCTTAATAGGAGGTGCAAACTATGCCTTATGTACAAGTACGCGTTTCGGTTTCTCTCACCAAGGAGCAGATCGAAAAATTAGCCGCTGAGACCCTGAATTCCATTTCCCTGATTCCCGGCAAGTCCGCCCCCGTTACCATGGCGGAAATCGTCCCCGATTGCAATCTGTATTTCGGTTCGGTGGAAAGCGCTCCCTGCGCCCTTGTGGAAGTAGCCGCCAACAACAACCCCGACTCCGACGACCTGAAAGCCTATTCCAAACAGATTTGCAAAGCCCTTCACGAAATTGCCGGCATCGAAATGAAGCACATCTACGTCAAGCATCATGCCTTCCCCGAATGGCACACCGGCAAAATGTTCATCGAGTAATCTCCGTCATCAAAAAACTGTCCGAAAGAATTCGGACAGTTTTTCTTATTTTTGCGGTTTGCGGAGGATATTCAAAAGCACGTAGACCCCCATCAAAAGGAGGACCGCCCCCACCAAAATCAGGTACATAACCCCATCGGGTACGGTGGTGCCGAAAAAGTCAATACTGCAATCCAGGGCGGAACGCATTTCGTCCAGGGTGCTTTCGGGAATTCCCGCCTTCCCAAGCTCCTCAACGGCTCCCCGCAGGGAGTGGGTCCGGACCAGGGCGGTACCGTAGGTGCCGGGCAGAAGCGAAATCACCTTCTGCAGTCCCTCCCCAAAGGAGGCAATGGGCATATAGGCACCGCAAATGAAGCCGTAGCCCGAGCTGATGATGGTACCCACCGCCGAGATCTGCCCCTGGGTGGTCAGGAAGAAATTGATCAGCGAAGAGAGTGCGGTACCAAAGAACACCAAAAGCAGTACGTCCAAAACCAGCAGAAACACGTCCGCCAGGGTCATATAAAAGCCCATAGTGGCCACGTAGCCCAGGCAGAGCCCTGTCGCCGCCAGACAAATTACCAGGGAAGAGCACAGGGTGGCCAGGTAGTAGGCCAGGGCCAGGGTGGCAGGCTTCACCGGGGCAATCAAAAGGTCCATCAGACTCCCATTGGCCTTATCCTGCACCATCAGGAAGTTGGCACAGAAGGATACCGTCACGCAGGACACCGCCAGGATGGAGGAAATCAACTGGCCGCCCACCAGCCCATCCAGCACCGCCTCCTCCAGGGGAAATCCCTGGGGCAGATTTTGGATGAAGCTGTCCCGGTAGACGTTACCCAGGAAACTGACGTAGAGCACCAAAAGAATGACCGGTGTGATCAGGGAGGTAATAAACATTCCCTTATCCCGGAAAAAAAGTTTGATATTACGTTTTACCAATGCCAACAGGATCTTCATGCGTCCTCTCCTTCCCCAAGCGATCTTCCGGTGACCGCCAGAAATACGTCGTCCATTTTGCCCTTGGTGATCTCATAATCGTTGAAAAGCTCAGGATGCTTCAAAATCAGCTCGGTGGCCGCCGCCGTGTTGGGCAGTGCCAGGCGGATGGCACCGGGAAGCTTTTCACAGGGCACTCCCAGGGCCTTGACCGCCGCTTCCTCCACCCCGTACAGGGTGACAAAGTCGCCGGTGTGGCGGTTTTTCAGTTCCAGGGGTGTCCCCTCCGCCACAATGCGTCCCCGTTCCAAAATGACCACGTGGTCGGCATCGGCGGCTTCCTCCATGTAGTGGGTGGTCAGGAATACCGTCATGCCCCGCTTGCTTCGCAGGGTGGCGATCACGTTCCACAAAAGCTTTCTGGTTTGGGGGTCAAGGCCTGTGGTAGGTTCGTCCAAAATGAGGATTTTGGGGTCGTGAAGCAGGGCCCGGGCAATGTCGATTCGTCTCCGCTGTCCCCCCGAAAGCTTACCCACCGGCCGCCCCAGCAGATCGCCAAAGTCCAGCAGGGAGGCAAGTTCGGCCAATTTTTCCCGGAAGGCGGCCCCGGTGATGCCGTAGAGGGCGGCCCGGCTTTCCAGATTGTCCCGGACCGAGAGGGCTTTGTCCAGCAGGGAATTCTGGAACACCACACCCAGCTC
>JAFYNU010000272.1 GCA_017547975.1 Clostridia bacterium | reverse complement strand
GGTGGAAAAGGAACACCATCACGATATGTTCTTAGGCCTTTTGTGCGGTTTCGTCACCATTCCCATCGGCAGTCTGGTATCGGGTCTGATTCTGGGACTTCCCGTGGGCTCCATCCTTTTGGATCTTTTGCCCCTGGTTCTTTTTTCCGGACTCATTGCCTGCGGGCTTATCTTCCTGCCCCAGGGCACCGTAAAGGTCTTTTCCATCCTGGGCAAGGGCATCAAGATTGTCATTACCATCGGACTTGTTTTGGGTATTGTGGAGTTTTTGACCGGACGTACCATTGTCCCCGGGTTGGCAGACATCTGGGACGGGGTCAAAATCTGCATCAATGCCGCCATCGTGCTTTCGGGAGCCTTCCCCCTGATGAACATCGTTTCCCGTCTTCTCAAAAGGCCCATCGGGAAGCTTGGAAAGACCCTTTCCATCAACGACACCGCCGCCACAGGTTTAATTTCCACCCTGGTGACCTGCGCCACCACCTTTGAAATGATGAACCGCATGGATAAAAAAGGTACCTTTCTGAATTCTTCCCTGGTGGTGTCCGCCTCCTTCGTTTTCGGAAGCCATCTGGCTTTTACCATGGCATACGATGCGGCTTATATTCCTGCCATGATCGCCGGCAAGCTTCTTTCCGGCTTTTCCGCCCTGGCTTTGGCGATTTTGCTCTACAAACGGCTTTATAAAGAAAACTGACCCCCATGAAAGCGAGGTGACTCCATGAGGGGATACCGGGATCCGCGCTTTTCCAATTTGAAATTCCTTTTGATGTTTCTGGTGGTGTACGGTCATTTCATTGAACCCACCATTTACCAGTCCCCCGCCGCCATGACACAATATAAATCGATCTACCTCTTTCACATGCCTCTGTTCGTCTTTCTTTCCGGGTTGTTTGTGAAGGATTGTGCCAGCGCCCGCCGTCAGCTCGTCAAAATGGTTCCTCTTTATCTGCTGCTGCAGGGCGCTGCCCTTCTTTTTGGCGGTGACAAGGTCATCCCCCAGCGGCCTTATTGGCACCTTTGGTATCTTTTCAGTCTCGTCACCTGGCTTGTCATCGCCTGGTTGTGGTTCTATTTCCTGAAGGGACGGTTTGGCGTCCCGCTGCTGGCTTTCTTCCTTCTTTTGGGTCTTGCCGCCGGTTTTATCCCCTGGTTCGACCGGGATTTTTCTCTTTCCCGGACGTTGGTATTCCTCCCCTATTTCTGGGCCGGACTTCTTACCGACAAGCGCTATGATTTTCAAAAACTGCGTTTTCCCGCCCTGTGTCTGCTTGTGGTTTCTCTTGGTGCGCTCGTCTTGTGTGGCGAACCCATCACCCCGAGTTTCCTATATCAGGCAACGCCGTATTCGGTTGAAAAGGGCCTTTTCCTGCGACTTCTTTGTTACCTGGTCGGTGGTTCTCTTTCCTTGTTTTTCCTCACCATAGCCCCAAAAAGAGCCTTCTTTTTCACGTCTGTGGGTGACTCCAGCCTTTGGATCTATTTGTTGCACGTGCCGGTGGCGGTTTGTCTGAAATACCATCCTCGTCCCTGGTATTGGTGTTTGCTTTTGACTCCGGTCATTCTTGTGATTTCCCATCTGATTCGGTTGGGTCTCTTCTATTTGAAACAGCTTCTTGCAAAAAGCAAGGCTTGATGCCTTGCTTTTTCGTTTTCCCCTTGTTATAATGGTATCATTCAATATTGAAATGAGGAAACACCATGAAGATATCCGTATTGCAACAGCGCCCCCGTTATGGGTACAACCAGCTCACCGAAACCCCATCCCTGGAATACCTGAAGGAACAGATTGCTCTGACACTGGAGGATACCTTTGCCATGCTGGACGAGGCCGGTGCCCGGGGCAGCGACCTGGCGGTCACCATCGAAGGGGTGAATATGCACGTCATGTGGGCCGATATGCGTTGGCCCTATCCCGAGCTTTACGAGGGATTGGACGGCCCTCTGGTGGCCAGATTTGCCGAATACGCCCGAAAATGGAAGATGAACGTTGTGGCGGGCCTTTATCTGACCATCGACGGCAAAACCTACAACTGTGCCGTGCTG
>JAFYNU010000271.1 GCA_017547975.1 Clostridia bacterium | reverse complement strand
GGTGGCTTCGGCAACTTCCAGACGGTCGAAAGCCTTCAGCAGGGTTTCGCCCTGGACGGCAATGCTGTCGTTTTTGAAGATCAGAGCCGGTACCGGGTTGCAATAGAGCTTAGCGGCGGCGGTGGGATCTTCGTATAGGAGCTTATGGTCCACCATCTTGGCATCCCGGAGCAGGAGGTAACTTTCGGGGATGGTGCGAGGATCAAATACGGTATGGGTCACGGCAAAGGCCATGACGTTCTGGGGAGACGCCAGGATCACGGCGTTGGCTTCGGGATTTTCAGCATACATGGCGGCGTGGAACTGAACCGCACGGGAGGGAATCTTACCGGCTTCCCGCTTGCCGTCCTTCACGTGTACCAGGTCGCATTCTTCCAGGTAAGCGCGATCCTTGCCAAAGGGAGTGATAACAAAGCTTCCATCCGAAAGCTTTACCGAGAAGGAGCCGGAGGTGGCGTTGATCAAATTCTGGTTATAGGAACGATGGATGAAGGGAATCATATCCCGACGGACGGCCAGTTCTTCCGGGGTAACGGTGTTTTCAAACTCTTCCATTTTGCAGGGGCAGTTACCTGCGGTAGCAGCAATGTCCTCTTCCGAAAGGGAAACGGTTTCGCCCAGGGACTTTGCGGCGATTTCCAGGCTAGCGGTGTATTCCAGGGTTTCAAACTTCTGGAAGGCTTCGAAAATGCTCTTGCCGCCGATGCAGACGCCGTGGTTTTCCAGGAAGACGATATCGTAGCCCTGATCAAAGAAGATAGCAATGTTCTGGCCAAGCTGTTCGGAGCCGGGAACGGCGTATTCCGAAATGGCCACCTTGCCCAGGAGTTTACCGGTGGAGGGCATCAGATCCATCTTAGGAAGCTTTCTGACGATGGAGAAAGCAACCAGTGCGGGAGGATGGGCATGCAGAACTGCCTTCAGATCGGGGCGACGGCGATACACCGAGGCATGGAAAGGAAGCTCGGAGGAGGGTTTATGAATACCGACAACTTCGCCATTGGGCTTGACGCAGACGATATCCTTGCGGGTCAGAGTCCCCTTGTCGATGCTGGCGGGGGTGATCCAGATATTGCCGTCGTCGTCCATGATGGACAGGTTACCGCCGGAGGTGGTGGTCATTCCACGGGAGTAGATACGCTGCATGATCATTAAAAGCTGATCAGCGGGATGCAAATAGCCAAACTGCATACTGAATTCTCCTTACACATTGAACTTGTCCTATTATTATAAAACCTTTTGAAAGCAGTGTCAAGTTCTCCCCGCCATTTTCAAACCTATTATTGACAAATCTCCCGGAATCGTTTATAGTAAAAGAAAAAACAGGAGGACTCTATTATGAAAGCATGCGTCATTGGCGGCAAGGGCAAGGTTGGTAATTACCTGATGCCCATGCTGGTACGAGCCGGGTATGAAGTGTACTCGGTTTCTCGTGGAAAAACCGAATTCTATCTGGATGTTCCCGAACTGAAACAGGTTCATGAGGTATATCTGACCCGTGGCAGTGAGGACTTTGAAGCCTCCATTGCCGCCCTGGATTGCGACGTGGTAGTGGATATGATCTGCTTTACTGAAAGCGATATGCTCCGCCTCATCGATGCCATCAAGGGACGCGTGAAGCACTACGTTGCCTGCGGAAGCCTGTGGTATCACGGGCAAAGCGATATCGTTCCTGTAAAAGAAGAGGATTGCCGCAATCCAACCGGTACCTACGGCATTCAGAAGCTTGCCATGGCGGACGCTCTGCGCCGTCTTTGGAAGGAAGAGGGCTTCCCCGGCACCATCGTACACCCCGGCCATATCTGCGCCCCGGGTCACCTCATCATCAATCCCCAGGGCAATCGAAACGTGCAGATCTTCCGCGACCTGATGGAGGGAAATGAAGTTCCCCTCCCCAACCTGGGCCTTGAGACGGTACACCACGTCCATGCGGAGGATATCGCCGGCATTATGTTCGCCGCTATCCAAAAGGGCGAAGTATCCTTTGGTGAGGATTTTCACGCCGCAAGCGAACGAGCCGTTTCCCTGGCCGGTTTCTGCAGAGAAGTCGCTTCCTGGTACGGCAAGGAGGCCAACCTGACTTTCCATTCCCTGGAAGAATTCAAATCCCTCGTCACCGAAGAAGAATATGCCCAGGCCTTGGAGCATATTTCCAGAAGTCCCGCCGCCAGTATGGAAAAGGTAAAGACCCTGCTTGGGTACACCCCCCGCTCCACCTACGATACCGTAAAGGAATGCCTGAAGGCACCCATTTACGGGCTTCTGTAATCCACCAAATTCCAAAAGAAAAGTCGTGACTTTCGTCACGACTTTTTATTTTATTCCTCACTTGCCGGGGGCATCAGCACCGCTTCTGCGATCTGGCCGCCGCCGGCACCGCTGTTGCCAGAAATTACTAACCGCACCGCCATCACTTCCGGATTCCCCGGCAGGGCGATGGTCACGGTATTCCCCTCTGCCCAGTCAAACACGTACTCGGTATCCCCCAGAAGCTCTGCGAAGCTTTCTCCATCCTCAGAGGTCTCCACCGCAAAATTTTGGGTGCGTTTCCCCCACACTTCGATGGGATTGAGGGACAGAGTCATTTCGGAAACAACCTGCTTTTCAGAAAGGGTCAGGGTCAAATACTGGGGATACTCCCCTGCCCCTTCCCAATAGGTTTCGATGTCCCCATCCACCGCAAAGGAGGCGCTGTATCCCGCCACCTTACAGGACGCTTCGGCAGTGAGGGGAAGTCCCACCAATTCGCCTTCTTTCAAAGCCATGGCACTGCCCGGAGCATGAAGGGTCACGTTCCCCTCCTTCATACCGCTATCCTGAAACGCGATCCAATAGATTCCGGCGGCAATGGCCAAAACCAGAACCACAGCGGAGGCAATAAAGAATATCTTTGTCAGCTTTTTCATGGCTCATTCCCCCGTTCTCAGATAAATGCCCGAGGTATTTTTGTCATCGGTGATGAATTCCAGGGCACCCATGAAGCTATCTACCTTCTCGCCCTTGATGGTAATATCCTCAAAGATGACGTTTTCCACGAAATTGGTATTGGAGTAGCCTTCCACCACGGCACTCAACCGCAGGTGGGTGGTATCCAGTACGTCCACGTTTTTGATGTGCACACCGTCGATGGAGCCTCGTTCCAGAGTGGTACTCCATCCGCTTTGGTTCACCTGAATCTCAATCAAAGCATCCCCATAGGACATGTCGGCGTGTTCCACCGTAATATTTTCGAAGGTGATCCCCGAGATATGCGCATCATCCGAATTATGGATTGACATAACCGGTTTGTGGAAGTTATAAAGCACGGTGATGTCCTTGAAGGACACGTTGG
>JAFYNU010000270.1 GCA_017547975.1 Clostridia bacterium | reverse complement strand
GAAGACCCTGCCAACGAAGAAAATGTCACCCGCATCAAGAATTATCTTGCGGTAAACGGAGCGAAGTAATATGAGAAGCCTGATCGATATTCTTGACCTGTCGGTGGAAGAAATTGCGGAACTTATGAATACCGCCGCCGACATCAAGGAGCACCCCCACTACTATGCCGCGGCCTGTACCGGCAAAAAGCTGGCCAGCCTCTTCTTCGAACCCTCCACCCGTACCCGTCTCAGCTTCGAGGCAGCCATGCTGGAGCTGGGAGGTGGCGTTATCGGTTTTTCGGAAGCCGGCAGCTCCTCGGTATCCAAGGGCGAATCCATTGCCGACACCGCCCGTACCATCGGCTGCTATGCCGATATCATCGCCATGCGTCACCCCAAGGCCGGCGCCCCCTATGTGGCCAGCCAGAACGCCGGGATCCCGGTGATCAATGCCGGTGACGGCGGTCATTGCCATCCCACCCAGACCCTGGCCGACCTGTTCACCATCCGCCAGGAGCTCGGGGGATTTGAGGGCATTACTGTGGGTCTTTGCGGCGACCTGAAGTACGGCCGCACCGTCCACTCCCTCATCGCCGCCCTGTCTCGCTACGACAATGTGCGCTTCGTGATGATCTCTCCCAAGGAGCTCTCCCTGCCGGGTTACGTGCGCTACGGCTACCTGATCAACAAAAATATCCCCTTTGTGGAAACCGAATCGCTGGAGGAAGCCATGCCGGAACTGGATGTTCTCTACATGACCCGTATCCAGCGGGAACGCTTCGAAAACCCCGCCGATTACGAACGGCTCAAGGACAGCTACATCCTCACCGCCGACAAGCTCCAAAAGGCCAAGGAGACCATGCGTGTCCTGCACCCCCTGCCCCGTGTCAATGAGATCAGCGTGGCGGTGGACAAGGATCCCCGTGCCTGCTACTTCAAGCAGGTGCTTTACGGCAAGTATATGCGCATGGCCCTGATCCTGAAGCTTTTGAAGGAAGCCGAATCGGATCACCTCATCCACGGACTGGAAGGGGAGGAACTTGTGGAAGGCAAGTACAACTGCAAGAATCCCAAGTGCATCACCTCCACCGAACAGGAACTGACGCATATTTTCAAGCTCACCGATAAGGAAAACAAGATTTACCGTTGTATTTATTGCGAATCCAAAATGCAGGAGGACTGATTACTATGGCCGTCTTTATCAACGAACCGTCCCATACTTTTAACGAATATCTGCTCATTCCCGGCTATTCTTCCGCCGAATGCGTTCCCGCCAACGTCTCTCTGAAGACCCCCCTGGTGAAGTTCAAGAAGGGCGAAGAATCGGCCATTACCATGAACATCCCCATGATCTCGGCCATCATGCAGTCGGTTTCCGGTGATCGCCTGGCGGTTGCCCTGGCTACCGAAGGCGGTGTTGCCTTCATCTATGGCTCCCAGTCGGTGGAAGATGAAGCTGCCATGGTCAAGCGTGCCAAGGATTACAAGGCCGGCTTTGTCACCAGCGACTCCAACGTCACCCCCGACATGACCATGGCCGACGTGGTCGCCCTGAAGGAAGAAAACGGCCACTCCACCATTGCGGTCACCTCCGACGGCACCGCCCACGGCAAACTCCTGGGCATCGTTACCGGCCGGGACTACCGTGTCAGCCGTATGGATTCCGATACCAAGGTATCGGAATTCATGACTCCCTTCGACAAGCTGATCTACGCCAAGGAAGGCATTTCTCTAAAGGAAGCCAACGATATTATCTGGGAACACAAGCTCAATTCCCTTCCCATCGTGGATGAAGAGGGCAACTTCTGTTACTTCGTATTCCGCAAGGACTACGATAACCACAAGCAGAACCCCAACGAACTGCTGGATGCCTCCAAGCGTTACG
>JAFYNU010000269.1 GCA_017547975.1 Clostridia bacterium | reverse complement strand
GGAAGATCTGCCGACCCGGTTCAACCGCCGTCGGAACGTGACCTTCTACTTTATGGCACAGAGCAATCAGAAAATTATGCTGGCTGCCGTGGATTCCCTTGGCAACAAGACCCTCGCCACCGGCAGTATGTCCATGGGCGGTTACCTGGGCCCCAGACTTTCCGACTCGGTGAAGGTGACCCTTTCCAACACCGGGGACGATCGTTACCGGGTGGATGGTGCCAAGGTGCACATTGCCCAGGGAGTTGGGTTTGACCCCAACGAAGTGGAACTTCTGAAGCAACAGTGTATTCGCAATCTCCGGGGTATGCAAAAAACCCCCTCGGAATATACCATTGGCCGCTACACCGCACCGGCACACATGGATGGCTACGACCGCAAGCCCCAGCTGGTTCTTTCCTACCGCCGCCTGGAACAGATCGGGGAGGAGGCCCTCCGGGCCGCCCCCAAGTTCATCTACCTGCCGGTGGATGAAATGGTGGATGGGTTGGAACTTGCCGAATCGCTCCTGGGTTGCGGTATCCGCCTGGCCTGTGTCCTGCCCGCCGTCATCACCGACAACGAGGTGGAAGAGCTGGGTGAAAAGCTCAACCGACTCCGTGCCATTGGCGTGGAGGATGCGGTGGTGGGCAATCTTGCGGGTTTGGAACTGGCCCGCTCCGCCGGCTTTGCCATTCGGGGTGACCTTTTCCTGAACGTGCGGACCACAAGCGATCTGGAAGCCCTGAAAGACCTGGGCCTGGAAAGCGCCTCGGCCATGTTTGATATGAATCTCAAGGATATCGGCGCCATGTCCAAGCTGATGGATATGGAGGTTCTGGCTTACGGGCGGGTGCCTTTGATGGTGACCGAAAACTGCATTTCCAAAAACCACTACGGTTTGTGCGATAAGTGCGAAAGCCCCCGCAGCATTGTGGGCCGTGACGGGGAAATCTACCCCATCGTGGGCGAAGCTGGTTGCCGGAACGTGCTGTTGGATTCCCAAAAGCTCTACCTGGCCGATCGCATGAGCGATCTGGCAAGCCTGGGGGTCCGCTACCTGCGGCTGAGCTTTACCACCGAAAACCGCATGGAATGTGCCGAAATCCTGAAGCAATATACCAATACACAGAAAAAAGCTCCGGTCCAGAAGCCCTGGCGCGGCGCCTACTACGGTGGATAAAGAATGGAACTGCAAATCAAGAAAATACGGGAGGATGCCGTCCTGCCCCGCTACGCCACCGAAGGAGCCGCGGGTATGGATCTGTGCGCCGCGGCGGAGGTGGACCTGCCCCCCATGGGGCACGCCCTAGTGCCCACGGGAATCGCCCTGGCGGTGCCGGCGGGATACGGTGCCTTCCTCTTTGCCCGAAGCGGCCTTGCCATCAAGCACGGCGTCAACCTGCGTAACGGCGTTGGCGTGGTGGATTCCGACTATCGGGGTGAGGTTATGGTGGGCTTGATGAATCTTTCCGATAAGCCCTACCACGTCTGCAAGGGAGAACGGATCTGCCAACTGGTGCTGATCGCCACCCCCCAAGCCGAAGTTCGTGTGGTGGAGGAGCTTTCCGAAACCCAACGGGGAGAGGGCGGCTTCGGAAGCACCGGAAAATAAGCTAAAATATAAAACGGAAGTGGTCCTGTTGCAAGGAGAAACTTCCGTTTTTGTTTTCGGGCGGGGAGTTCCCCCGAAAATCCCGATCAATCTATATACATAGGAGAAGAGGATATGGAAAAGGCATATACCTTCCCCCGCTTCACGTCTTCCGACAGGGAGCTGGATCTGACCTACCAATATCGATGCGAGCTCTATCTGCGCCACGTCCGGCAAACCCCGGCAGGACATATCATAACCGAATTTCTACCCGACGTGCCCTGGGCGGGGATCTATAACAGTATCAGCTGTGCGGCGCAACACCATTTTAAGGATGGCAGATGGATGAAGGATTCCTCGGTTCTTGGGGAATACGCCGCCTTCTGGTGTGAAACCGGAAACCCCAGGCTGTATAGTTTTCCGATTGCGGACAGCATTCTTGCCTGGGAGGCGGTGACGGGAAACCATGAAACCTCTGCGGGACTCTATTCCAAACTTGCCGGGATCTGTGCCGATTGGGACGATCACAAGCTGGAAAACGGCATGTACAGCCAAACCTGCAATTACGACGGTATGGAGTATTCCATTTCGGGCGACGGGATGCGTCCCACCATCAACTCCTACATGGCGGCCGAATTCCGGGCGCTTGCGGGAATCGCAAAGGGGCTCGGCAGGGATGAAGAGGCGGATGGTTATGGAAAAGAAGCCCTTCGCCTGACAGAAATGATCAACGATACCCTTTGGAATGACGCAATCGGTATGTTTGGCGTGCGGCACGAGGACGGCGAAATGCAAAACGTCCGGGAGCAAATTGGTTACATCCCCTGGATCTACGGCATCCCAACCCCTGGCAAGGACGGCTGCTTCCGCTACCTTCTGGACCCCGCCTGCTTCAAGGCCCCCCACGGGCTTCGCACCGCCGATGCCTCCCACCCCGACTACAATAAGCCCTTCGATCACGAATGTTTGTGGAACGGTCCGGTGTGGCCCTTTGCCACCGCCCAGACCCTGACGGCGGTGATCGAGTATCTGCAAACCACCCAAAGTCCCACCATCAGTAAGGGGGATTTCATGGATATGCTCCTGACCTACGCCTACTCCCACCGGGACGAGGATGGAACTCCCTGGCTGGACGAAAACATGGACCCCGATACCGGCGAGTGGCTGGCCCGTAAAATCCTGCGGGAATGGAATCGGGACGACAAGGACCGGGGACGGCACTACAACCATTCCACCTTCATTGACCTGGTGATGACCGGTATCTGCGGCATTCGTCCGGTGGCGGAAAATCGGTTGATTCTGTGTCCCCTGGGGACCTCTCTGGAGCATTTCAAGGCAGAGGGAATCGGTTACCATGGGCATACTGTGGATGTGGAATGGAACCAAAATATGGGGCTTCGGGTTCTTGTGGATGGAAGCAGAGAGTACACAAAAGCCCCGGAAGATGACCTGACCATGGAAATCGAGCTTTGATGGAGGACGTATCATGAGTCAATTTACGGGAAGCTTTCAGAAACACGAAAAATCTCCGGTATTCGGCAGCCGGGAAACCGGTACCATGTTTGATGCCTACGTGTGGCACCAGAATGGAAGACTGCGCATGGATATCTCCTGGCGGCCCAAGGATTCTTTGGCGGTGACCTTTTCGGATGACGGCGTC
>JAFYNU010000268.1 GCA_017547975.1 Clostridia bacterium | reverse complement strand
GCCCTGCATATCCGGACCGGTGCGGCCCTGATAGAATCCATCGGTGTAGCCTCCGTGGGCCATGCTGCGGGTCAGAACCCGAAGCTCACCCGAGGAGGGGAAGCGTTCTTCGGCAATCATGCGGGCGTAGGCGGCGGTAATGCCCGCCACGTCCTTTTCGCCCTTGAACACCGAGCGGCCCACTGCCAGGGCGTCCACGCCCTCCAGGAGCAGTTCCCGCACGAAAGCCGCCAGGCACATATCCTTCAGGCTCAGGGGGAATTCACTGCGGCGGCGGCCGGTACCCGAGAAGCTGTAAACCTCCCGGCAGAAGCCTTCGCACTTGCCACCGTTTTTCATGGCGGCGTAGCACATGCCGTCATAGCCCATGCACATTTCCCGTTGCACGTAGACCATCAGGGCCAGGCTTCCGTATTTTTTCAGATGTTCGATCTGGTATTTGTTCAGTTCCTTTGCGGCGGTGGCCCGGCGGAAGCCCAGCTTACGCAGTTCTTCCATACCATCCAGGCTGGTCACCGACAGGGCATCCCCGGCAAACAGGGGAATCTCCGGGCACACCTGACGGGCGATCACGGCACTGCCCAGGGAGGAAAGGATCAGGGCATCAGCCCCCACCGAAGCCAGGGTGGCGACTGCCTTGGCAAAATCGGCGGTTTCCCGATCGTTTTGCGGGTGTTCCAGTTCAAAATAACACCGCACCTCATTTTTTCGGCAGTAGAGGATTGCGCTTTTTAAGTTGTCCAGGTTCTGGCCGAACATGGTGGTGCCAAAAAACACCAGCGCATCCGCCCCTGCCATCACAGCAGCTTTGATCTCTTTCACCGTCGAAACGGGGATTAAGAGCTCCGCCATATATATCAAAGCCTCCCTTGAGGTTAGTCAAGCTTTCTTCGTTTGAAAATTCGTCTTCTTCGGTCGTCCATTCTTTCCCGGCGGCGAAGGGTTTCCTCCCGGTCCACCCGGCAGATCCCCTCTTCCCAGACGACCACGTCCCCCTCCGAAAGTCCGGATGCCGGGGCCGTCAGCCGCAGTCCGTTGTCGAAAACGAGCACTGCAATGGTTCCCACCACCCGGTCAACCACGGCGTAGTTTATCTGGTTTCCCATCCTGTCCCCTCGCTTGCAAAGAGGATGTCCCCCATTTCATCGGTGCGGTAGAGGGCGATACCGTATTTTTTCACCCGTTGCCGGATTTCCCGGTGGGGGTGTCCGTAGTCGTTATCCTTGCCGCAGGAGACTACGCCGATTTCGGGCTCCACCGCTTCCAGAAACGCCTCCGAATTGGAGGTGGAGGAACCGTGGTGGCCGAATTTATATAGATTTGCGGAGAGGTCTTCCCCCGCATTCAGCAGTTGTTTTTCCACCGGAGTTTCGGCGTCGCCGGTGAGGAGAAGGGCATCATTGCCGTAGGTCACCCTTAGGACAATGGAGGCGTTGTTGGCATCCTCCGCCCCGTCCCCGTTATAAAGCACCGTCACACATACCCCGTCTTCCCGGTAAATCACGTCCCCGGTTTCGGGAATCTCGGCGGGGATGTCCCCCTCCTCGATCACATCCAAAAGATCGGTGTAGGTTTTGGTACTGGCGCCGAAATCGGGCATGTAGATCACGTCGGTTTTCACCCGGGAAAGCACCACGTCCAGCCCGCCAATGTGGTCGGAATGGGGGTGGGTACCCACCGCAAAAGACAGGCGATTCACACCGTAGCTCCGGAGCTTTTGAGTCACCGCCTCGCCGTAGTCATTTTCGCCCGCATCCACCAGGGCAAAGTCCCCGTTGGGCATACATAGCAGGATGGAATCCCCCTGCCCCACATCCAGGAAAGCCACCCGTAGGGAATCCTCCTGGGCCGGAGCCGTCTCGTCCATGGGAACCAGCACCAGCTCGTATCCGCCGAAGACGGTGAGCAACAGAATGATAATCAACCCGAAGATCAGTTTTTTCGCTTTTGGACTTAATTTATGCGGTTGGTAGTTGGTTTCTCTCATTCTTTCTCTTTTTGCCCCGATTTAATATTACCAAATGTAATTTTTGCGAATGTCCTTGCAAAACGACACCGAAAGTGCTTCAAAAGAGCCCTTTCCCAAGGTTTTTTCAGCCGCAAAAGCCGACAGAAACACCTTTCTACTATTATACCATGGTTATGGTGGTCGGTCAACCCCTCACCCACATATTGTGAAAAAAATTTTTATACCCACAAGATATCACCATTTTTCAGAAACATTTGTTCTTTTGTTTGTTCGACTTTTCTTCTTTTTTATGCCGGGTACAAAGGGGGTTTTTTCGGTAATTTTTTCCATTTCGCCGGAGGGTAATGATTATACAGTATGTAATTGCATACTGTGATTTCGCTCTTGTAATCGGGAAAAAAGTATTGTATAATGAACCCATCCAAGAAGAGCAGGGACTTTCCCTGCCGTAAAAATGAAATACACGAAAGGAATTTGCCTATGTTTACCCTCTCTGCCTGTGGCGGCTGGTTTGAAGGTGCCGCCCCCGAAAAAGTCCGTGCCGCAAAAGCCAACGGCTTCGACGCCCTGGAGATCCTTTCCTGGAAGGATATGGATCTTTCTGCCACTGCCGCCGCCCTGAAGGAAACCGGGACCACCATTTCGGCCATCCTGATCCAGTCGAAGGATCCCGAAAAGCAGGCCCTGATCGCCAACACCCACGGCATCGTCTGGGCGGACGCCCACCAGGCCTTCGTGGATGCCCTGGGCGAGACCCTGGAAGCCGCCAAAGCCCTGAACGTAACCAAGATCGTGGTCACCACCGGCAACGAAAGAAGCGACGTCTCCCGTGGCTACCAGCACGACATGGTGGTCAAAGCCCTGAAGCTTGGGGCCGACGTGGTCAAGGGCTCCGGTGTGGAAATTGTTCTGGAACCCCTGAACATCCTGGTGAACCATGCGGGCTACTTCCTGGTCACCACCGCCGAAACCGCCGAAATCATCCGGGAAGTGGACCGTCCCGAAGTGAAGATCCTCTTCGACGTATATCATCAGCAGATCAGCGAAGGCAACGTCATCCGCAACATTGTGAACCACATCGATCTGATCGGCCACATTCACGTGGGCGACAACCCCGGCCGCAATGAACCCGGCACCGGCGAAATCAACTACCGCAAGGTATTCGAGGCCATTGCCAAGGCAGGCTACGAGGGTTACGTGGTATTCGAGTGCGGTCACACCGAAGAGACCCCCATCGTCTGCAAGAAGATGCTGGCCCTGGCGGAAGGACTGTAAACCATTCCATGAATATACAAGAATCCCTGGCGAAGATCGCCTGGGAAGCGGGTGAAATCCTGCTTTCCGCCGATCGTCCGGAGGTTTTGATCACCAAGCCGGGCAACGCCAATTTTGTCACCGAATACGACCTTCGGGTCCAGCGCTTTCTGGAAGAGCGGTTGTCTGCTCTGCTTCCCGAAGCCACCTTCATTGGGGAGGAGGACACCGAAACCCACACCCCCGGCAGGCTCTGCTGGATCGTGGACCCCATTGACGGCACCACAAACTTTCTTCACGGCATGAAATCCAGCGCCATCTCCATCGCCCTGTGCGAAGGCGGCGAAACCCAGGCGGGTCTGATTCTGCAGCCCTACCTGCGGGAGTTTTATTACGCCGAGGCCGGCAGGGGCGCCACCTGCAACGGGGATCCCATCCGGGTGTCCAACCGTCCGGTGGAGGAAGCCCTGGTGCATTTCGGCACCGCCCCCTACCACCGGGAGCACGCTCCCCACACCTTCGGGCTGCTTCAGGACCTGTTTGCCACCGTGGCCGACCTGCGCCGCACCGGCAGTGCCGCCATCGACCTGATTGCGGTGGCCGCCGGCCGGGCCGACGGCTTTTTTGAGCCAAGCCTGGCTCCCTGGGACTTCGGCGCGGGCAAGCTCATCCTCACCGAAGCCGGCGGCAAAATCAGCGACATGAAGGGCTCTCCCCTTCCCATCTTTTCCTCCGCCTCCCTGCTTTGCGGCAACCCCGCCGTTTACGACTGGCTCCTTGAGAAGATTTTGAAGCACGACCTGCCATATTGAAGCAAAAAAACTGCCTGTGCGTTTCTGCACAGGCAGTTTGTTGTTTCACTTTTCCAGATATTCGCGGCAAAATTCCTTCAATTCTCTTATTCCGTCTTCCGCCGTTTCCCAAACAATTTCCACGTCAATACTACCGTACTCGTGTGCAACCACGTTTCGCATACCCTTGATTGCCCTCCAGGGAATTTCGTTGTACTTCCCCTTGAAATCATCCGATAGCTTGTTGACCAATTCGCCAATTTGCAGTAAGCACATGGCCACCGCATTGCGATAGGTTGAGCTTTCACAGAATTTCACGTAGCTTTGCCCATATTCCCCATGAGCCAGATCAATTTCATGGCAGTAACGCAGAATTTGGTCCAGAATCTGCCGGTCTCTTTCAGGATACTCCATAGAGTAAGACCTCCTCATCCTTGATCTGTTGGAGGAAGCTCTGGTCCAGGCTCCCAGTAGTAAGAAGGTCCAACGACTTTCCAAGACCGTCTTCCAAATCGGCATAGAGGGCTCCAAGTGCAATCAATCCCTTGATTTTCCCACGGTCCACCCGCAGATCAACGTCGCTGGTTGCGGTAGCCTCTCCCCGGGCATAGGAGCCGAAAAGATAGATACGCTCCACCGCATGGGCCGCCGCAATAGGAGCCACAATGGACCTAATTTCCTCAATGGTGTAAATCTTATCCATTCTTTTCTCCCTCCTTTTCCCCATTTTGCTTTACTTCATTTTTATTATACCACAAACCTCACGTTATTCAAGCATTTTTGAGTCGAAACTTTATTCCCTTTTCATTTTTATCTTGAATCCTCCCTCTTTTTGTGGTAAACTGGATTCATCACAACAAAAAACAAAGGAAAAACGACCATGGGAATTCTGACCTATAACGACAAGACCTTTTTGATGGACGGCAAGCCCTACACCATCCTGTCGGGTGCCATGCACTATTTCCGCATTCCCCGGGAATACTGGGTGGACCGGCTCACCAAGCTGAAGGAATGCGGCTTCAACACGGTGGAAACCTACACCTGCTGGAACCTGCACGAGCCCCGGGAGGGAGAATTCGACTTTTCCGGCATGCTGGACCTGGCATCCTACGTGGATGAAGCCAAAAAGCTGGGATTGAACGTAATCCTGCGTCCCGGCCCCTACATTTGCAGTGAGTGGGAATTCGGCGGCCTTCCCGCCTGGCTCCTTTCCTACGAGGGGATGCCCATCCGTTGCCTTGACGAAACCTATCTTTCCAAGGTGCGCCGCTACTACCATGCCCTGTTTGACCATCTGACCTCCGCCCGCCTGGCCACCCACGGGGGCAACATCATCATGGTACAGATTGAAAATGAATACGGCTCCTACGGGGACGACAAGGAATACCTCAACGCCGTGGTGGATATTTACAAGGAATGCGGGGTGGACTGCACCCTGTTCACCTCCGACGGCACCAACGACTGGATGCTTTCGGGGGGCACCCTGCCGGAATACCTGTGTGTAGCAAACTTCGGCTCCCACCCGGTGGAAAACTTCGACCTGCTGAAAAAATTCCGGGACGGACAGCCCCTGATGTGCGGCGAATACTGGTGCGGCTGGTTTGACCATTGGTACGAGGAGCACCACGTCCGGGAGGCCGACGAACTTGCGGGGCTCTTCCGGGATATGCTGGAGGCCGGGGCTTCCCTAAACTTCTATATGGTCCACGGGGGCACCAACTTCGGCTTCATGAACGGGGCCAACCACGGAGGTAAATACGAGCCCACCATCACAAGCTACGACTACAACGCCCTCCTGAGCGAAGCCGGGGACATGACCCCCGCCTACTTCGCGGTGCGGAAGGTCATCGAGGAATTCTTCGGTGAGCTTCCCCCCATCACCGCCAAAAACTCGGTCAAGAAAGCCTACGGCGAAGTCGCCCTGACCGAAAAAGCCCCCCTGCTTGCCACCCTGGGCAGCATTTCCGCCCCGGTACACACCGCCGCCCCCAAATTCATGGAGGCCATCGGCCAAAGCTACGGCTTCACCCTCTACTCCACCACCGTAAAGGGGCCTGTCAGCGGTGTTTCCCTGGCCTACGACTGCGTCCACGACCGGGCCACCGTCTACCTGGACGGGGAGGTCAAGGGGCTCATCGAGCGCTCCCACCGGGCAGACGAGATCAAGTTTGATATTCCCGCCGGGGAATCGGTGAAATTAGACATCCTTGTGGAAAACATGGGCCGGGTCAACTACGGCCCCGAAATGGGGGACCGTAAGGGCATGACCGGCATCCGCCTGGGTCAGCGGAATCACTACTCCTGGGATATGTACCCCCTGGAAATGACCGACCTTTCGGGGGTCAGCTACGGCCCCTCCGACGGATGCGTCACCGAACCCACCTTCCTGCGGGGCAACCTCCACGTGGAGGGAACCCCCTCGGATACCTTCATCCGGCTGGACGGCTTCCACCACGGCTGCGTCATGGTCAACGGCTTCAACCTGGGCCGCTATTATAACGATGCAGGCCCCCAGAAGACCCTCTACTGCCCCGCCCCCATGCTCAGGGAAGGGGACAACGAAATCGTCGTCTTCGAAACCGATTCCGCCGACCGCACCGCCATCACCTTTACCGATACCCCCGATTTGGGATAACATTCTGACAAAAAACGCTGAACCGACCGGTTCAGCGTTTTTTTATTATCTTCCGCCCAGTCTTCTTGCCGCCTCCCGCAAACGGGGCGTGGCGTGGTCGAAAAAGCGGCGGAGG
>JAFYNU010000267.1 GCA_017547975.1 Clostridia bacterium | reverse complement strand
CTCCTGCCGGGGCTATAACTGCTTTATTGAACCTTTCGGCAAACGTGTCTGTTACAGGGTCATGGCCTTGACGGCGGCGAAGGTGTCGGCGGAGGGAGCCAGGGAGCGGTATTCCATACCCACGTAGGCCTGGTAGCCGGTGGCGTCGATGGCGCGGAAGACGTTGGGGTAGTTGATCTCGCCGGTGCCGGGCTCGTTGCGGCCGGGTACGTCGGCAATGTGGTAGTGGCCCACCAGGTGACCGAACTTTTTGATGGTGTCGATCAGGTTGCCGTTGGAAATCTGCTGGTGGTACACGTCGAAGAGCAGCTTCACAGCGGGGCTTCCCACCTCTTCAATGATGGCGAAGGCTTCGTAGCTGGAATCCAGGAAGTAGCCCATGTGGTTGGTGAGCACGTTCAGGGGTTCCAGAACCAGTGTGATGCCCGCCTCTTCGAACATGGGAGCCACGGCCTTCAGGGCCAGGACGATGTTGGTGTGCTGTTCGTGGCGGGGAATGTCAATTCTGGTGTTGCCGCAGGTGATGATCAGGGAAGGACAGCCAAAGTACTTGGCCTTTTCGATGCTTTCGGCGCAGACCTCCTTGAAAGCGGGAATGGCTTCCCGGTACATCAGCCGCTTCTGGTTGAATTCGGCATTGTCGCCGGCTACGCAGAAGGCACCGATTGTCAGATTGTTTTCTTCGGCCAGGGCCTTGATGCGGGGCAGATCCTTGCCGGTCCAGTTCCAGAATTCCACCGTTTCGGCACCGGCCTTTGCGGCGGCGGCAAACCGGGCGTAAAAGTCGCCGGCATCGGCAAAAAGCATTTCAATACAGGGAGAAAGTCGGATCATGGGAGTACCTCCATTTATCTCAAAAATTTATGCTTTCACGTAGTGGGTCAAAAGAGCCAGGGTGGCCTCCACGCCCTTCCTGTGGGTGCGTTCGTAGCCGTGGGAGGCGAAAACACCGCTGCCGATGATGCAGTGGCGTACGTCGTAACCGGCGTTGAGGGCGGCATCGGCATCCGAACCGTAGTAGGGGTAAACGTCCACGGCATAGTCGATATCGTGGGCTTTGGCGGCGGCGATGAGGGCGGTGGTGGTGTCGAAGTCACTGGGACCGTGGGAGTCCTTGACGCAAATGGAGACCTGGGTCTCCTTGCAGGTGCAAAGCGAACCCACGCAACCCATGTCCACGCTCAGGATTTCGGCGGTATCTTCGGGAATACCTGAAGCACAGCCGTGGCCAACCTCTTCGTAGACGGTGACGTAGATGGAAACCTTCCGCTTCAGGGCGAGATTTTCGTCCTTGATCTTTTTGGCAAGGCCCAGAAGGATTACGACGCTGAGCTTATCATCCAGGAAACGACTTTTGATGTAACCCGATTCGGTGATGATGGTGCGGGGATCGGGGGCGGCAATGTCGCCGATCTCAATACCCAGGGCCTTGGTGTCGGCGGCCGATTCCACCAGCTCGTCCAGGTAAAGCTGCATGGTTTCAAAACTGCGCTTGTCCTCGCCATAACCACGGTTTACGTGAATCGAGGGGTCGGCCATCTGCAGGGTGCCGGTGAAGGTCTTGTCGCCAAAACGGGGGATAATGGTGAAGTTTTCGGTTTCCACGTTGTTGGGATTCAGTCCGCCAAGGGGAGTCAACCGCAGAGTGCCGTTGCCGTTGATACCGGCCACCATGGCCCCCAGGGTGTCGATATGGGCCGAAAGCACCAGGGGGTCGCCTTCGCCGCCCAGGGTGCAGAGCACACAGCCCTTTCGGGTGAGGGTGGGGGCGTAGCCCATTTTGGTGAGCTCGTCCACCACGAATTCGGCGGCCTTGCGGGTGTAGCCGGTGGGGCTGGGAATGGCCATGAGCCGGGGAATGGTTTGCATGATATAATCCATAGGAGTTCCTCTTTTCTGTTTGGTTTTCTATAGCATATCATATCTTTGGAAAAGAATCAAGAAATGGTTGACGAAAGGAGGAAAGTTCGATAAAATAAAAGAAGATTATGAATGGGAGGAAATCAGAATGGCGATCCTGTTTCAAAAAGAGGTTCCCGAAAAGGGAAGTTATGATATTGTGGTAGCCGGCGGCGGTGTTGCCGGCGCGGCGGCCGCCCTGGCGGGAGCCCGGGCCGGAAAAACCGTCCTGCTGCTTGAAAAAAGCACCATGCTGGGGGGCCTTGCCACCCTGGGACTCATCAATTACTTCGTGCCCATGTGCAACGGCCGGGGGGTCCAGATCATCAAGGGCATGGCGGAGGAATTCCTGCGCCTGTCTATCAAAAACGGCTATGACACCCTGCCGGAAGAATGGCGGGATGGGGAACCCACCGAACCCACCAACGTGCGTTACGTCACCAAATATTCCGCCACCATCTTCGCTCTTGAACTTTTGAATCTGCTCCATAACGAAGGGGTAGACGTCCTCTTTGATACCGTGGTGGCCGAACCGGTTATGGATGGGGCCGCCTGCAAGGGGGTCATCTGCGAAAACAAGTCGGGTCTGGAATTCTATGCCGCCAAAATGCTGGTGGATGCCACCGGGGATGCGGACCTTCTCTACCGGGCGGGGGTTCCCACCGTGCAGGGCCGCAATTTCCACACCTACGTGGCCCACGGCGCCAATCTGCAAAGCTGTAAATTGGCGGTGGATACCGAAAACATTGCCAAGCTTTACGTGCAGTATTCCGGCGGCGGTGCCTCCCTTTACGGAGACCGCCATCCCGAAGGTATGGCCTACTATACCGGTACCTCCTCGGAGGACGTGAATACCTACTTTGTGCGTAACCAGATCGAATGTCTCCAAAAAATCGAAGGGGACGAACGGACCAGCCGGGATATCACCGTACTCCCGGGTATGGCCCAGTTCCGCACCACCCGCCGCATCGATGGGGACTACACCCTGAAAAACAGCGATATGTTCCGTCACTTCGACGATTCCATCGCCGCCGTCAACGACTTTGACCGCCGGGACTTCCTTTATGAGGTGCCCTACCGCACCATGATCAAGTCGGGTTATCCCAACCTGATCACCGCCGGCCGCACCGTGGCAGGGGAGGAGTACGCCTGGGATATTCTGCGGGTGATTCCGCCTGCCATCCTCACCGGTCAGGCGGCGGGCAATGCCGCCGCCCTGGCCATTGACGAAGGATGCGGCATCGATGCCGTGCCGGTTGCCAAGCTCCAGAAAATCCTTGCGGACCAAAACGTGATGATTCACTTTGACGATGCCCTCATCAACTGGGATGCCGACCCGGGGCGCGTGGACGATAACGGTCACTTCTGATGAAACATTCAAAAATCAAACAGGCCATATCCATGCGGCTTTCCAAGCTCCATTGGAATAAGGCCGGTGTGCTTCGTCTGATTCTCCTGTGTGTTTTCGGATGCAGCTTCCTTGTTGCGGCGTATAAACTCATGGAAATTCACAACGCGTATAAGACGGGCAGTGACGTCTACGACCAGATTCAGTTTGAAGTGGTGGATGAAAACGAAATGGCGGAAACGGGACCCGACCAGGAGGCTGAGTCCATTACCACCGAACCGGAAGTGATTATCAACCAGGAAAAGGCGCCTATTTCGGTGGATTTTGATGCCCTGCAGGAAATCAATCCCGACGTGGTGGGCTGGATCTATTCCCCGGGAACCCCTATCAACTATCCCGTTGTCCAGGGGAAGGACAATGACGAGTATCTTCGGCATACCATTCGAAGGGAGTATAACATTGCCGGTTCCATTTTTATGGATTATCGGAATGAACCCGCCTTCTCCACGGTGTTCAACGTGATTTATGGGCATAACCTCTATACCCAGGAGATGTTTGGGTCCCTTCTGAATTACAAAAAGGATGGATACTACGAAGAACATTCTGTATTGTGGCTTCTGACGCCGAGTGGGGATTACAAGCTCCACGTTATTGCCGGCTTTACCCTGAAAGCCAGTTCTTCTCTGTACGAGTTTGGCATGACGGAGGAAGGAATCGGAAACTTCCTTGCCCAGGCTTTGGAAAAAAATGATTTTACCCCGACGGCAGATGATACCCCGGTGGAAAACTTCCTTGTGATGTCCACCTGCTCCTACGAATACGACGATGCCAGATACATTGTGGTGACGCGTATGGAACCCCTGAATTCCTGATGCATAAAAAGACGGGATTTTGGGGATGATTTGCATGGGAAAGTGCCCGCTTTTTCGGCCAAATCATCGAAAAAGGCAAAATCAATCAAAAGCATACAATACAAAATTGGAAAATCCTCAAATTTGTGCAAAAAAACACTTGCTTCCCATTGCCAGATATGGTATAATTTAACACGGTTAAAAACAACTAACTAATTTGACAGGAGAGAAAAAACTATGGCAGTAAAAGTAGCAATCAATGGTTTCGGTCGTATCGGCCGTCTCGCTTTCAGACAGATGTTCGGCGCTGAAGGTTACGAAATCGTAGCCATCAACGACCTCACCAGCCCCAAGATGCTGGCTCACCTCCTCAAGTACGACTCCGCTCAGGGCAGATACGCTCTTGGTGATACCGTTTCCGCTGGTGAAGATTCCATCACCGTCGACGGCAAGACCATCAAGATCTACGCTGAGAAGGACGCCGCTAACCTGCCCTGGGGCGAAATCGGTGTTGACGTAGTTCTCGAATGCACCGGCTTCTACACCTCCAAGGCCAAGGCTTCCGCCCACATCACCGCTGGCGCTAAGAAGGTTGTTATCTCCGCTCCCGCTGGCAACGACCTGCCCACCATCGTTTACAACGTCAACCATGAG
>JAFYNU010000266.1 GCA_017547975.1 Clostridia bacterium | reverse complement strand
GCCCAGGTGGGACCCGAAGTGGCCGAAAGGCTTGGCCTTCCCTCCATTGCCGGGGTCACCAGCGTGGAACCCCGGGAGGGCGGCATCGTGGTGGAAATGGACATGGGGGAATCGATTCAGCGGGCCCGTCTGTCCTTCCCCTGCCTGGTGTGTGTGGACAAGGATGTGAACCAGCCCCGCCTGCCCTCCTACCGTCTGCGGGAAGCCACCCGCACCCGGGAGATCACCATCTGGTCGCTGGCGGATCTTCCCGACCGGGATAAGACCCACTACGGCCTGGATGGCTCCGCCACCCAGGTGCAAAAGATATTCCCCCCCACCGACAACCGGGAACGTATGAACCTGACCGGCTCCCCGGAGGACATGGCGAAAGCCCTGGCGGGGAAGCTTCGTGAACTGAAATTTGTGCGATAAGGGGGATAGGAAATGAGCGGACTTTTGATCCATAATGAAAAAATCACCGATCGGGAAGCCTTTGTCAAATCCTGCCCCTTCGGTGCCCTGGAAATCCAGGGAGACAAGGTGGCGGCAACCTCCGCCTGCCGGGTTTGCGGCGTGTGCGTCAAGCGGGCCCGGAACGGGGAAGCCGAAATCGTCACCGATGAAAAGATACTTGACCGGGCCGCCTGGTCCGGGGTGGCCGTCTATGCCGAGCGGGGCATGGAGGGCATCCACCCGGTGTCCTTCGAGCTTTTGGGCAAGGCCCGGGAACTGGCGGACAAGGTGGGGCAGAAGGTGACCTGCCTTTTGGTGGGGTACCAGGTAACGGAGGAAGCGAGCGAGCTTCTGCGCTACGGTGCCGACGCGGTATATACCTACGACCATGCCGCCCTGGGGGAATTCCGCATGGAGCCCTACGCCGCGGCCTTTGAAGATTTTATCGAAAAAACCCACCCCAATGCCATTTTGGTGGGTGCCACCACCCTGGGGCGGCAGTTGGCTCCCCGGGTGGCCGCCCGGTTTGCCACCGGACTCACCGCCGACTGTACCATTCTGGACATGGAGGAAAACGGTGACCTGGTGCAGATTCGCCCCGCCTTTGGGGGCAACATCATGGCGAAAATCCTGACCCCTGCCACCCGACCCCAGCTTGCCACCGTGCGCTATAAGGTCATGAACGAAGCCACCCCCAAGGATAACCCCACCGGGCGGGTGATTCCCATGACCCTGCCGGCGGAAAAGCTTGTTTCGGCGGTGGAAATCCTGGAGGTACGGCCCAAGGAAAAGGAAAAAACCATCGAATCGGCCGACGTGATCGTAGCCGCCGGGCGTGGGTTACGAAGCAAGGAGGATCTGGCGCTGGTGGAAGCCCTGGCGGACGCCCTGGGTGCCGAATTGGCCGCCACCCGTCCCCTGGTGGAGGCGGGCTGGGTCAGCCCCCGCCGTCAGATCGGCCTTTCGGGCCGGACGGTACGCCCCAAGCTCATCATCACCTGCGGGATTTCGGGTTCGGTGCAGTTTGCCGCCGGTATGAAGGGAGCCGAGTGCATCGTGGCCATCAACAAGGACGAAAATGCCCCCATCTTTCACATTGCCAACTACTCCCTGGTGGGGGATCTTTACGATATCATTCCAAAACTGCTGGCAGAACTGGGAGGGAAGAACGCATGACCTACAAAAAAGTGGATGCAGCCGATCTTGCCTGGCTGAAAAATGCCGGATTGGATCTGATTTCCGGGGCGGATATTCCGGAAGAATACGGTCACGACGAGCTTTCCGGCGATCGGCGGATGCCCGAAGCGGTGGTGGTAGCCCACTCCGCCGGGGAGGTTTCCACCCTCTTGGGCTACGCCAATGAAAAGAAGATTCCGGTAACCCCCCGTGGGTCGGGAACCGGCCTGGTGGGGGCGGCGGTGCCCCTTTGCGGCGGGATCGTATTGGATATGAGCAAGATGAACCGCATTCTGGAGCTGGACGAGGACAACCTTACCGTTACGGTGGAGCCGGGGGTATTGCTCATGGACCTGGCGGCCTTTACCGAGGAACACGGCTTCCTCTATCCCCCCGACCCGGGGGAAAAGAGCGCCACCATCGGCGGCAACATCAATACCAACGCCGGAGGGATGCGGGCGGTGAAGTACGGGGTCACCCGGGACTACGTCCGGGGACTGG
>JAFYNU010000265.1 GCA_017547975.1 Clostridia bacterium | reverse complement strand
TTTCGAATCCGTCGTAGGCGGCAAGCATACCGAATCCGGCCAGGCGGGCGGCGGTTTCCTCGTGGGTGCCGTGTAGGGTGCGGGCCATGTGGGTGGCAATCAGCTGGCAACCCGGTTTGAACATGGCGGGGAAGGCCAGGCGCATATGGTGCAGGAGATATTCCAGCATGGGAATGGTGTTGTGCTCGAAAATGCGGAATTCTCCATCCACGTCCCCGGAGGTGCAGTCGAACACCATGGCGTCGAAGGCAAATTTCTTCATGGCATGGAAGGACTTGTTGGGAATCCAGGCACCGTCCAGACCGTAGAAGAGGCACTTGTCCCCCTGGGTGATGACGTAATTCACCGGGTTTTCCTCCGGAATGGCGGTGGAGTGACTGGAGGGAATGGGCAGAATCTCATAATCCCCCACGGTGAAGGGGGCGAAGGGGGCGATGGGTACGTAGGTCAGGTTGGGGTGGCTGGGTACCACCTGGGCCACCTCGGCGGTGGCGTAGAAGGTGATGGGGCCGGTTTCACACAGGGAGAGCAGGGTGCCCGTATTGTAGTGATCTCCATGGGAGTGGGTCAGAATGACGTTCTTCACCCCGGCAAACAGGGGACGGCCCAGGTCGGCCTGGAAGGAGAAAATGCAGGGTCCGGGGTCGATGAGCAGGTCGTCATTGACCAGGGCGGAAGAGAGGTAACGGTGGAACTCGCTTTCGCGAACCTTGGGCCAGTCGGCGGCACCGGTGCCTAAAAAGGTGAGCTTCATGTTGCCTCCTTAGAATTCGTAGAGGGAGGCCAGGATGAACTGGGTGTAAATCCGGGCCAGGAAGTCGTTGGGGTGGTTGATGTTGTTGCCGGTCATGTGGTAGTAGGGCTTCTTTTCCATAATGGCCTTGTGGAAGCTGGTCAGGGGCAGGCAGGTGACGCCCGGGAGCTTTTCGGCAAGGGCCATCAGGGGGGCTTCGTATTCCTCGTGGGGGCCTTCGAACTGCACCGCATCGGGGTTGGGGAGAGAGGTGGCGATCAGGATGACCTCCAGGTCGGGGTTCCCTTCTCTGGCGACCTGGATGTTGCGTTCGATGTTGGCGATATAGTCTTCGGTGGAGAGCTTGCCGGAGGCATCGTTCATGCCGAAGGCGATGAAGAGCAGATTGGGGCGAATATCTCCGAAGTAGTTGTGGTATTCTTCGTATCCCCACTTGGTGGCTTTGCCGCCCACCGCCTTGTTCACGTAGAGCAGGGGGGTGTCGTAGAGGGTGGAAAGCTGTTCGGTGGTCATAATGGGCCACATTTCGGTGTAGGGCGGGTCGTTATAGAAGGAGGTCACGTTGCAGCCGGTGGTGATGCTGTCGCCCCAAAAGCCCACCAGGAAGGGAATCTTTTCGGCAAGGCGCTTTTGGGTCAGGGGCAGATCGCTCAGCACGTTTTTGGGCAGAGGACCGTCCCAGCTGTCGCTATGCTTGTAGGTCACCACGATTTGGCGGTTGATGATGTTGTCGGTTTCCCCAAAGTAGAGGTAACCCCCGTCCCGATGCAGGAAGCCCACGGGATTGTGCTTGTTGGGCTGGGGATTGGGGGAAACGTAAACTTCGGTGGGAGTTACGGGAATGGTGGTACCCACCGGCAGAACCAGCTTGCCGTCCCGCAGGAGGTAGTCCCGGCCGGCCTGGTATTCGATTTCCAGGGAGGTGGAACGTACCGAGATGATCTCGTCGGGGATGAAAAGCAGGGGGAGGGTCAGCTCGCCTTCGCCGACGGGCCAGACCGATTCGTGCAGCATGGTGCCGCTTTTCCAGAAGGGAGCGGAAAATGCCCCGCGATCGTAGGTGGAAAGATTCATGGGATAACTCCTCTCTTGTTCGTATCGTGCTATACTTAGTATATACCCATTTGGGGCAGTTTGGCAAGATTGATTATTTCTTTTTTTGCGTCGTAGGCGTAGGAAACCGTGTAGTAGGTACCCCCCCGGGAACGGGTCAGGTAGGCAACGCAAAGGGAGGAAAGGTTTACCAGCATGCGGTCCCGCTTATAGTAGACTCCGGGGAAGGAATGGTCGGCGGCGTAGAGCACGCTGTCGGCCTTCTCCATCAGGGATTGGAGCCGTTCCCTGGATTCGGGTGGCCAGCGGTCGTCGTAACCGGGGAAGGGAAGGAGCAGGTGGAGCTTGCCTGCGTGGTATTGGTCCCGCAGGGTCAGAAAATGCTCGGCGGCGATTATGTCAAACCCGACGGCCCCGCCACACAGGTAATCGGTGAAGCCCCGATCCAACAGGAGATTGCGAAGGGTAAGGGTCAAAAGAGGGGACAAAAGGGCCTCCTTTTCGGGGGAAATGTCCCGATGCCCGGTGAAACAACAGACCTGGGAGGGGTTGTCGGGAAGAATCATAGTTGCCTCCAAAAAAACAAAAACAAATGTTTATTTTCTGCTTGCAATCTTATCACATTTGAGGTATAATGTCAATAGAATAAAAAAAGACGGAGGAAGAATCTGTGGTAGATAAGAAAAAAGCGTTGGAAACTGCCATCGCGCAGTTGGATAAACAATACGGTAAGGGCACTGTTATGCGTCTGGGTGAGCATGCGGCCCTGAACGTGGAGGCCATTCCCACCGGCTCCATTTCGCTGGACATTGCCCTGGGCATTGGTGGCGTGCCCAAGGGGCGCATCATTGAGGTTTACGGACCGGAATCCTCCGGTAAGACCACCCTGGCTCTGCACATCGTAGCCGAAGCACAGAAGAAGGGCGGCGAAGCCGCCTTCATCGATGCGGAGCATGCCCTGGATCCTGTTTACGCCCGGGCACTGGGGGTAGATATCGACAACCTCCTGGTCAGCCAGCCCGACAGCGGTGAGCAGGCTCTGGAAATTGCCGAAGCCCTGGTACGCAGCGGTGCGGTGGACGTGATCGTCATCGACTCGGTGGCGGCGCTGGTTCCCCGGGCCGAATTGGAAGGCGAAATGGGCGACTCCCACGTGGGCCTTATCGCCCGCCTTATGAGCCAGGCCATGCGCAAGATCACCGGTGCCATTTCCAAGTCCAATTGTACCGCCATCTTCATCAACCAGTTGCGCGAAAAGGTTGGTGTCTTCTACGGCAATCCCGAGGTCACCACCGGCGGCCGCGCCCTGAAGTTCTATTCCAGCGTGCGTATGGAGGTTCGCAAGGGCGAAACCCTGAAGGCCGGCGGCGAAGTCATCGGCAACCGCACCAAGGTGAAGATCGTCAAGAACAAGGTGGCTCCTCCCTTTAAGGAAGTGGAATTCGATATGATGTATGGCAAGGGTATTTCCAAGATTGGCGAACTGGTGGATCTGGGTGTCAAGCTGGATCTGGTGCAAAAGAGCGGTGCCTGGTTCTCCATGGGCGAAATCCGCATCGGTCAGGGGCGCGACAATGCCAAAACCTACCTGGCAAACAATCCGGAAGCGGCGGCAAAGCTGGAAGCCGACATCCGGGAGGCTCTGCTCCGTTCCGGCGAAGCCCGGGAAAAGGCCGCTCCCGTGGGTCGCAGCATCGACGTGAGCATCGACGACATTCTGGAAGAATAAGCTTACATAAAGGAACTCCCGGCGTAACAGCGCCGGGAGTTTTTGTGTTCAGTTCTGGAAAATGCCCTTTTTGGGGGAAATATTGATAAAGATCAGCCCGGCGAAGAATACCAGGGTGCCCACCACCACGTAGGAGGTGACCTTTTCGTGCCAGAAAAGAATGGCCCACAGGAGGGAGAAAATGACCGAGCTATTCTGGATCATGCCGGAAACCACCAGCGACATGCTTTTCAGGGACTTGGCCACCAGAAGGAAGGCCAACCCGGTGATGGCGCCCAGGGCGATCAGAGCCAGCATGGAACCCCAGCGGAAGGGGCCGAAATCGTCATACTGCATACCGGTGGGGAAGGCGGCGATCAGGGCACAGATGGAGAAAACCGAAAGGTTCATATCGGTGGAGGGCAGAGTCTGGATCAGCATCTTCTGGCAGAAAATGAAGGTGGCACTGCCTACGGCGGCCAGCACGAAAAGCAGGGTCAGGGGCAGAGAATCCCCGAAGAAGCCAGAAAGAGAGTCGCCGTTCCAGGAAATAATCAGAATGCCCGAAACGCACAGGATTGTGGAAAGGATTTTGCGCAATCCGATCTTTTCCCCGAAAAAGATCGCCGAAAGCAGGCACATGGTCACCGCCTGGCTGGGGTAAACGATGATGTTGCCGAAGGTGGCACCCTGCTGCAGGGCGATGTTTTCGCAGAAGTAGTTGATGCACTTGCCAATCACCGCCACCCAGATCCATTTGTTGGTGAAGAGGAGCTTGGGCTTGTGCTTGGTGATGATACACACGATCAGCAGGAAAAATACCCCGAAAAAGAAGCGGGACAGGGTCACCGCCGAGGAGGGGGCCATGGGGGTAGCCACCTTCACCAGGGTACCCACAAAGGAAAACATCAGGGTCGCAACAAAAATATACAGGTAACTCATATCGTCATCTCTCCTTTGCCCTCTATTCTACTCCTGTTTTGCAGGAAATGCAAGAGGCTTGTAAGAAAGCTTTTTCCTGTTGCCAAACCGTTGCCGAAGGGGAAGTCGAATGCGCCAAAAATCCCGGTGATCACCGGGATTTTTCTGCAAACGAAACCACCCGCCAGGTACCGGTCTTTTCGTCCTTGTAGATTGGCATGATTTCTCCTTTCTTTTTTCCGCCGGATGGCATATACTCCGGCCATATTACAAGAGTATAATACGACAAAAAAGGGGAGAAATGTCAAGTAGACAACAGGGACGATTTTTTGGGGGAAAGAAGGCGTGGCGAAAAGAAAATCTTGAAATACAGACCGGAACATGGTATGCTATGGGTAACAAAAATAAAATGAGAAAGAGTGACTCCTATGGCGCAAAAACGAACCAAAATCATGGCCTTCTATTTCCTGATCATGCTGTTCTGGATGGCTCTGTATGCCTACATGCCGATCCTTTCCACCCACAGTGCCGGGCTGGGGGCCGATTCGGTGATGGTAGGCACCATCATCTCCTCCTACGGCTTTACCCAAATGCTTCTGCGGATCCCCCTGGGTATCCTCAGCGACAAGATCGGACGGCGTAAGCCCTTTGTCATTCTGGGGGCTTTTTTGACCGCTCTGTCCTCCCTGGGTCTGGGGCTTGCCAATACCCCGGTGCTTCTGATGCTTTTCCGGGGCCTTGCGGGGGCGGCGGCCGCCACCTGGGTCACCTATACGGTGCTTTTCTCCTCCTATTTCAAGCCGGAGGAATCCCCCCAGGCCATGACCTTCGCCAATGCCTTCAACAATGGCGGCCAGATCATCGCCATGCTTTTAGGGGGCTTCCTTGCGGGCAAAATCGGGAACCAGGCGGCCTTTTTCCTGGCATGTATCTTCGGGGCGGGGGCCATCCTGCTTTCCTTCCTGATTGCCGAAAACCGGCCCCAGGGGGGGACCCGCCTGACGGTGAAGGCTCTGCTTTCGGTGGGGCTGGATAAAAACCTGCTCTTTGTGAGCCTGCTGGCCATCTTCTACCAGGTGGTGTCCCAGGGTACCACCATGGGCTTTATCCCCACCTTTGCCACCGAAATCGGCGCCACCAAGGCACAGCTTGGCACCATCACCTCGGTCACCGTGGCGGGATCGGTGCTGACCAGCCTTTTTGCATCCAAATTCCTGATTGGACGATTTGGCACCCGGCGGCTGGTGATCGCCGGTCAGATCATCGCCACCACCGCTTCCATGATGCTTCCCTGGGTGGCAAGCAACGTTTGGATCCTCTTTGCCATGCAGTTTGTGGTGGGCCTGGGTGGCGGACTGAACTATCCGGTGCTGATGGGGCTTGCCATTAAGAATATTCAAAGCGAAAAGCGGGGAGCCGCCATGGGATTCTTCCAGTCCATCTATGCTCTGGGTATGTTCATTGGGCCCCTGATTACCGGCTGGCTGACCAAAATTGCCGCCGCAGGGGGGCTTTCCGCTCTGGAATCCCTGCAGGTTGGCCTGACGGTGGTTTCGGCCATCGGCATTCCGGCCCTGCTTCTCTCCATTCTGTTCCTGGATAAGATCCCGGGCAACCAAAAGAAAGGATAACCTATGGAATACATCAAAGTCATTGGTGCGGACGAAAACCTGCTTCCCACGGCGGAAAGCGGCGGCGTGATCCAGATCGAAGGGGATGCTCTGCTGGAGCGTGCCGTCCGGGAAAATGGCCGGGTCACCATCCCGGCGGGACTTTACGAGTTGGAAAGCGACCTGTATCTGGAAGAGAGCGCCGTCTACGATTTTTCCGGGGCCACAATCAAATCCACCGAGGGGTATGATATCTACGTGACCGCCCCCAGGGTGACCCTCATGCGGCTGAATGCCTACGTTTCCCTTTCGGCGGAGGAGGAAGCCGACGGTTTCGTCCTGATCCGCAGCCGCCTTTGCGGCGGCACCAAGCTCTATCCCCGGGATCTGATCGTCATGCACAACGTATTTGATGCCCCGGTGGACGTTTACGGGGAAAATGCCATTCTGGCAAACAACGACTTTGACGATGCCCCGGTGGAGCTTTTTGACGGCAATAACACCTTCTTTGCCGGGAATCGGCTGGTTATGAGCCCGGTAACCGACTCCTACGGGCGAAACGACGTGTTTTTGCGTAACGAATTCCGCGAATCGGGCAAAACTGCCCTGACGGTGAAGGGGGGCTACTTCGTCACCCTGGCCCAGAATGATTTCGACGGGGATTACGCGGCGGAAAACAGCCAGAACACCCTGTGTACAGGGAATGGGAAAGCCCCGGTGAACGACGGGGGGCATACCTACGGAGATGACGTGCCCAAGAATATGCCGGAATATGGGGCGGATATGGAAAGCCTGCCTCCGGCGGATTATCGCCGTTTCATGGGTCAGCCCATCCGGGAAACCCTTCGTCTGCCTAACCTGGAAACCGGTGAGGTGGAGGAAATTTCGGTGAATAACTACCTGAACGCAGGTGTGGGATGTGACCGGGAGCTGATTCTGCCCCCGGGAAGCTATGCCGTAAAGGCCGGGGAGAAGGCCCATATCTACCTGGAAAAGGTGCGGAAATTTTCCCTCACCGCCTACGGTGCCAAGCTGGTTTGCGAAGACTATACCAAGCCCATGTTGGGTATGCGGGATTGCTATGGGGTTGCCCTGCGGGGTTATGCCGTGGATTTTGCCATGCCCGCCAACACTCAGGGGCGGGTGCTGAAGGTGGAGGACGATCACACCATCATTTGGCTGGCCGACGAGGGCTATCCCGATTGCCTGTGCAACGAAAAATGGTACGCTCCCCAGGGCCTTGGGGAGGGCTACCGGAAAAACAGCCAGCGACCCTACTGCGACGTGTACGTGGATAGGAAGGAAGCGCTTGGGCAATCGGCCGCCCGGGTGCATTTCCGGGGGGGCCACACCCTGCGGGTGGGGGACAAGGTGATCTTCCGGGGCCACACCGTCCCGGTGAACTACTATGAGAATTGTGAAGCAACCCTGGTGGAGGACGTGACCCTTTATAACGGCGGCGGCTTCGGCTTCATGGAATTTGGCGGCGAGGGCGGCACGGTGCTGCGCCGAGTCCTTCTGACCCCGGGGGAACCCCCGGTAAACGGTGCCCCCGAACGGTTGATTTCGGTTTGCGACGCCACCCACTCCACCTGTATGCGCCGGGGCATCCGGGTGTACGACAGCTTTTTTGAAAAAATGACCGATGACGCCACCAACGTCAACGGCTGTTACGGGGACGTGCTGGCGGTGCGGGAAGAAGACGGGGATACCTGGGTTCATTACGGCACCGGTACCAGCCGATATACCTCGGTTTGCGCCGACTTCCGCCCCGGTGACCGGGTCATGGTCTACACCCAGGCGGGCAAGCTTTTGTATGATGGGACCGCCGTCAGCGAAACCCGATTGGAAAAGGACGAAACGTGGGTCAAGGTGCAGGGTCGGTTGATTCCCGAAGGGGATGCGGTGATCCAGAACGCATCGGCCAACGGCTATGGCTTCGCTTTCGAAAACTGTGTATTCCAAAATAACCGCTCCCGGGGCCTTCTGATCAAGGCATGCGGCGGCGTGATCCGCCATTGCACCCTGAATGACAATGGCATGAGTGCCATTTTGGTGAAGGCGGAGATTGAGGACGGTTGGGGTGAATGCGGCTTCACCGAGGACCTTTTGGTGGAGAATAACCTGATTACCCGAAGCGGTTACTTCTCCGGTACCGAACTCCATACCCCCATCCATATTTCCGGGGACAGCACACCAACCGCCGATCCGGCATACCACAACCAGAAGGGCATCACCCTTCGCCACAACAAAATTACCGATCGGTACACCCGGTATGCCATTTCGGTGAATATGGCAGAGGATATTGTGATCGAAGGTAACGACGTAGGTTCCCGGGTGGAAAAATACAAGGATCTGCCGGATTTGCAAAATCCCCTTTGTCCCGATGACGACGTTACCCCCATCCACCTGCGGGGTGTGGGCAAGGTCACGGTAAAGGGCAATCTGCTTCCCAAATCGGCTCAAGCAGAATACGAAGAAGACTAAAACGAAAAAGGACTCCGGCAATTGGCCGGAGTCCTTTGCGTATCAGGATTACAGCTTTTTGGTTTCGCCGGGCTTGACCTCCACCGGAGTACCGTCTACTTCGATCCAGACCGAAATGGCGGAGGGGTTGGTGACCAGGTCGCACTTACGGGAAAAACGCAGGGCTTTCAGAGCGTTTTGATAGTCCACGATCTCGATGTTGGTGGCGTACCAGAAATCCTCCCGGCCGCCGATGCGGGAAGCGAATTCTTCCATCAGGTCCCAGTTCTGATCGTTGTTGAATTCGTAGCTGTGGCCCCAAACGTAAAGCATAGCGCCCACGGCGGCGTGGGGACGATTCTTCAGGGTTGCTTCAAACTTGTCCAGGAGCTCCAGGCAAGCCTTGTGATGACAGGAAGGATGCCAACGCATAAAATCATCCGGCATATTCCAGTTCATGGTAGCCAGGGTGGTGCGGCTGTATTCCATGCCGCATACCCGCAGGGCGTTGATGACCTCCTCGTTGTAGGTGCCGAAGGGGTAAGACATCCCCCGTACCGGATATCCCGCCAGTTCTTCCAGGTTTTCCTTGTCGGCCAGGATCTGGTTGACCACTTCTGCCACAGGAATCTTTTCCAGGAAGGGGTGGGTCAGAGTGTGGCAGGAGATCTCGTGACCCCGGTAGAGATCGGCGACTTCGTCGGCGGTGACGTAATTTTGGGTGTCGAAGAAACCGGAATTCAGGTGGAAGGAGCCTTTCAGGCCGTAACGGTTGAAAATATCCACCAGCTGGCGGTCAAAATTGCGGCCGTCGTCGTAGCTCATGGTCAGGGCGTGGGGCTTGCCGCCGGGATAACGGTTGAATTTGATCATATTTTCCATCTCCTTTTATTGGAAATCTTCTTCCTTGTAGGTGCCAAGCTGCATACGGATGTTGCGGCGGATACCCTTCAGGTAGGCTTCCCGAAGGCGGGCCTGTTCTTCCTTCTCTTCGGGGGTCAGGGTGCCCTCCTTCTGCTTGCGGGCCAGTTCATTGATGCGGGCAATATCTTTTTCGTCCATGGTGATTTTCCTTTCCTTCTTACTTGGGGTTTTGCCAACGTTCTATGTTGTAAAAAATATCTTGTGTACTGCATTCTACGCCGGACGCAAAGTTCCCGCGCAAATATACCGTGGTGGTGTCAAAACAAAGGGGGACAAAGGGCATATGCTCGTCAAAAAGGGATTGAATATGCTCTGCCAATTCCAGGGAATAGAGGGGGTCGTAGGTTTTGAGTGCCTGAATATCCGCAATGGCACTGCGCACATCTTCGGAAACACCGGCGGTCTTGCCGGCCGAGGGGCGATTGTTGACCCTGCTTTGCAGGGCGGCGAAGGTATCACCGTAGTCAATCAGATACTCGTAATCGTAGTTGGGGGCGGGATTGGTCATGCCCACGTAGAGGTTGTATTCCCCTTTATCCAGGCAATCCACGTAGTTTTCATAGGTGTAAAGCTTCAATTCCACGGCAAAGTTTACCGATTCCAGCTTTTCCTTCAGGTAATTGGCCACTGTCACCCCGTCGTACGAGTCACTGCAGGCCAAAAGTGTCAGGGTAAAGCTGGAGGAGCGGAATTCCAAATCATTGTTGCCCCGGGTGTCGGCAAATCCGCCTTTGCGTAAGAGAGAGGTCACCTTTTCCGGGTCTGCGATGAGAGGCTCGGTCAGGAAGGTGGAAGAACGGGATTCGCTCCGTATCGGGTAATCCACTGGCAGACATTCCTCTTCGCCCCCAAGCAGAGCGGCAATTTCGGCTTTGTCCACCAAATGGAAAATGGCAAGGCGGCTTTCGGGGGTGGAGAAGGATTGCAGGGAGGTATTGAAGCCGATATAGGTCAAATGATTCCCTGAAAGAATCCGCTTTTCCGCATCCCCGTGCAAAACGGGGTTTTCGTTTTCGGCGGAAGAAAGGGAAAGAATGTCGATATCGCTGTTGAAATAGCGATGCACCAAATCGTCCTTGTCCGAAACGGTGAACAGATCAATGCGGGGGACTGCCGATTTTTGCCCGGCGTCACCGTACCAGTTTTCGTAGCTTTGGAGGTAGGTGTACTCGGTTTCCTCCAACACCTCGACGTCGATGTAATAGCGGCCGCTGCCCAAAAGGGCGTAGTTGTGGTATTCGTAATCCACTCCGCCGGCGCTGGAAACGATTGGGAAGGTCAATAGGGCGGGCAGGGAGCCCAGGGCGTGTTTCAGCTTGATGGTGATGGTGTTTGCCCCATTATCGTACTGGGCATAGGAAATCACCGAAAGGGATTGGCTGTAAAGGGAGGATTTCTGTGCCCGGTCCAGGGAGTAAACCACGTCCTGGGGGGTCAGGCGGGTTCCGTTGTGGAAAAAGGCATCGTTGTGAATGGTCAGAGTATAGGTGATGGAATCCTCGGTGGTGATGGTGTCGCACAGGGCATAGATGGGAGAACCATCCGGACCAATCATAAAAAGCCGGTCGTAGAGCAGATTGGTCAGGTCGTAATTCATTTGATAAACCGGCTGAAAGGGATCCAAAATTCCGTCCCGAACGTAACCAACCCCGAAGGTTTGGTTGGGACGGGCCTGGGACACAATGGCTAAGGTCTCGGTTTCCTTTTCCACCACGCTGGTGACTTCGGTTTCCGGTTCGGTATTGGGAACCAGGGAGGAAACGTCGATACCGCAGGAGGTAAAAAGCAAAAGAAGGGCAAGAAACAAGGGGAGTAACTTCATAAAGGCATCCTTATCAGGGCCCTGGTCAGGCCGCGTTTGGTGGAATCCCGGCGATGGGAGAAAAATTCATCGTGACAGCAGGAGCAGATTTCGCAAATTTCGATATTATGGGGGAGCACACCTCGTCTTGCCAGGGCGTGGGCATTGATGCGCTGCAGTGCTACCCGGTATCGGTTGGGGGATACTTCGGCAATATAGGGGTCTATTGCGGTACCGAAGGCGTTGTACATGGCTTGGGGTACGTCCGGGTCGGTTTCGAAACAACAGGAACCAATGGCCGGGGGAAGAAAGGCCACCAAATCCCGGGGGTCGGCACCCGCTTCCGAAAGGGCTTCCACGCCTTTGCCGGCAATGTCCAGGGCTGCACCCCGCCAACCTGCATGGAGAGCGGCTATCTGGTGGGTCCGGGGGTCATAAAGAAAAATCAGGGAGCAGTCAGCCGAGGCGGTAAGCAGGGAAATACCGGGAATATCGCAGGCAAGTCCATCGCAGGGGGCATCCGCATTCCAAACGCCGTAGGCGTTTGGGGTAAATCCGGAAAAATCGGCGGTCACCCGGGCAACGTGGTTGCCGTGAACCTGGTGGGAAAAGACCGAATGGGAGGGAGGGGTATCCATAACCTGCAGAAAGCGCAAAACGTTTTCTCTCACCGCTTCCGGGGAATCGCCGGTGTTGGTGGTGAAATTGAGGGAGGAATACATCCCTTGGCTGACTCCGCCCTGGCGGGTGGGAAAGCCGTGAACAATGCCGTAACGGGTTAAGAGGGGGGAGATATAGAGCTTGATGCCCGATATGGTTTTTGATTCATTGACAAGGGTGAAATCCATATAGTCCTCCCACTCCGGTTATGATAGTCTATTGTAACATGAATTGGTCCATCATTCAAGAGAAAAAAGCCGCTTCTGCGGCGAAAAAAGAAACCCTACCGTGCGGTTGTAGGGGCCGGCGCCCTCGACGGCCCTGTTGCGGGCGGCGGGCTGGGAGAGACGGCCCCTACGGCGGGAAATCCTGCTGGGTGCGGTATCATGACCAGGTTTTGCGGAATAAGCCTCGCATAAAACAAAAAGAAGAGGCTGTCTTGCGACAGCCTCTTCCTCAACTATGTAATTAAAGGATAAACCTTAAATTAACCGTTGATGGCCATACCTTCCTGGATCAGGGGGTTCAGTTCGGCATTGATGGCAGCAACAGCGTCAGCAATGGTGGACTGATCTTCCCAGACAGGAGCGATGTGCTTGGCGATCAGAGCGGTGATGGTATCAAAGCCAATGTAGGGGTTGACCTTGAAGGTGTTGTTCATGTATTCCATTTCGTCATAAACAACTTCCAGGCACTGCTTGTCAAAGTCAGTTTCCTTGGGCATCATGTCGAGCATTTCGCCATACATGGGGATGCCCCAGCCGCCCTTAGCGCGGTCGGTTGCGGGAGGACCGGAGAAGAAGTAGTCCATGAACTTAACGGTTTCTTCGGGGTTGGCAGAAGCGCGGAGAGCAACGCCGCCGCAAGCAGCGGTGGTAAAGCTCATGCGTTCAGCAGCGTCTTCGTGCTGCGGGGTGGGCAGGAAGATCAGTTCGTTGACGCGATCCTTGGTGTCTTCAGCGGAACGGATGGAACCGGTGTACCAGTAACCACAGATCAGCATGGAGAAGCCTTCGGTCAGGAACGGAGTGGTGTAGGAGTTGCCTTCCGGCTGATGGAGCGGGGAAGCAATGGCGCCGGCCTTGATCAGGTCGATAGCCCATTCGAGGAATTCAACTACTTCAGCGTTGTCCCACTTAGCTTCGGAGAAGTCGTCAGCGTAAGCAGAGCCGCCAGCCTGGGTAACCCAGATCAGCATTCTCATATGGTCGATAACATTGCCGTCGTAAGCGCAAACGCCGAAACGGGTGATGGTATCGCCATCCTTGATGGTGAGCTGCTTGGCGTATTCGCCGAGCTGCTGCCAAGTGAAGGGCTTGGTGGTGTCGGAGTAGTCGATGCCAGCTTCGTCAAGGTGAGCCTTCCAAGCGAACACAGCAGCGTCGTTGGAGAAGTCCTTTACGAGACCGAAGAGCTTGCCTTCACCCTGGGTGTTGGTAGCAACATCGTACTTGTAGTTGTTGATAACGGGGAGGAAGTCGTCGGGCTTGGTGTACTGCAGGGTACCGCCGTAGACGATTTCATCGACGTAGTCACCAGCCAGACCACGGGTTACGTAGAAGGGCAGGGTCTGTACAGCGTAAATACGGAGCATATCAGGAGCGGTACCAGCAGCGACCATGGAGATCAGCTTGGTGGTGTCAGCTTCGATCTGTTCGATAGTTACGTGGGGGTTTTCGAGCTGATAGAGCTCGATCTGTTCGGCGTAGAGTTCGCCGGCAGCGAAGGTGGTGCGGAGAACGACGTCACCAGCGGGAGCGGGTTCGGATTCAGTTTCTTCCGATTCGCTTTCCACAGGGGTGGTTTCGCTCTCGACTACTTCGGATTCGGGTTCTTCGGTTTCCTGAGCGCAAGCAGCGAACAGAGAAACAGCCAGAGCCAGAACGAGAAGAAGCGCAAAGAGTTTCTTCATTGGAAAATTCCTCCATGAAAATATTCTGGTCTTCACCAGTAAGCACATTATAATATAGATGGGAAAAAGGAGCAATGTATCAAAATTACGATTTGGTCATTTTTTTTATTGAGCTGTTGACAGGATGTGCCGGATTTCGATGATGATGCAATATAGCAGGGAGTGATAGAAATTGACGATGCCCCTTCCGCCCTCCGGCAGCGGCAGATGATGCATCGACCAAAGGGGAGAAGGAGAGGGGCCAATACACA
>JAFYNU010000264.1 GCA_017547975.1 Clostridia bacterium | reverse complement strand
GTCCATACCGTTCTGGAAGCCAGCATGCAGCCCATCGTGTGCGTTGGTGAATCCCTCCAGCAGCGCGAACAGGGCGTTACCGCTTCTGTGATCGAAACCCAGGTTCGCATCGCCCTGAACGGCGTTGCTAAGGAACAGATGAGAAAGATCATCATCGCCTACGAACCCATCTGGGCCATCGGCACCGGCAAGACCGCAACCTCCGAACAGGCTGCCGAAGTTTGCACCGGTATCCGTGAAATCATCCGCTCCCTCTACGGCGCCCGCGTTGCCCGTTCGGTTTCCATCCAGTACGGTGGTTCCATGAACGCCAAGAATGCCGCTGAGCTCCTTGCTCAGAACGACATCGACGGCGGCCTCATCGGCGGTGCTTCCCTGAAGGCTCCCGACTTCGCCGCTATCATCAACGCTGCCAACCAGTAAGATGAATCTTCCATACAGCCCTTTCGGTCCTCCCGAAAGGGCTGTATTTTCACCGGAGGTATCCTTATGATGACAACCCCGAACGTTTTGATTCTGGCAAAAATCAAAGAAAGCCCCATGTACGAAGAAAAAATATTGTCTCTTTTCCAGAAAGAACCGCATATTATCCTGGAAAACAAGGGTAAAATAGAGCTGGACGTATTAAAGGACTTTGCTTCCAAAATCCGGCTTTCACTTTTTGAAGCTGCCGACCGATCTTTTTTCCGCAAACGCCACAACGCTGTGAAGACCATTCGTATCATGCGGGACTCTTTGATTTACGAATACACCCAGCGCCAAAGCAACCTGCTGGTGGCCCACTTTATTGACAAGGTGGACCCCTACACCTCCCCCATCGAAGAGTATAACCGTTCCATTTACGATATGTGCAGTCACGTCTACAACACCGTATCCGACGGGGGCTCCATTGCCGTATTCTGTATGATTCTGGGGACCGATATGCACCTGTTCCTCACCGGTACCGATGCCTCTCTGGCCGCAGGAACGCTGAACGATGTGATCCCCACACTGTTGGATCTGATCGGTTTGGCAAAACCCGAAGAAATGAAAGGTACGTCCATTATTATCTGAGTATCAGAAGGGATTGTATCTATGCTGCAAACCATGCCGTGCCGCAAGGTGGAGGGTTATTGGATTTTGGACTCTCGGGGGACTCCCACCGTCACCTGCCAGCTCACCGCCGAATATAACAGCCGCCTTTTTACCGGCTCTGCCGACGTGCCCGCCGGAGCTTCCACCGGCAGCCATGAGGCACACGAAAAACGTGATAACGACCCCACCCGCTTCCTGGGTAAGGGAGTGGATGGGGCCATTCTTTCCCTGGAAGAGATTTCCGTCCATCTCCAGGGTGCCAACTGCCTGGACCAGCTCGCCTGGGATCGGGCCCTGTGCGATCTGGATGGCAGTGAAAACAAAGAACGATTGGGCGCCAACGCCATTCTGGCGGCTTCCCTGGCGGCGGCTGTCACCGGAGCAAAGGCTCTCGGCATCCCCCTATATCGCTATTTGGGCGGGTTCGGTCCGGTGGAGTTGCCGGTCCCCATGCTCAACGTGATCAACGGGGGAGCCCACGCCAAAAACAATGTGGACATCCAGGAATTCATGATTCTTCCCGTGGGGGCTGAAAGCTTTTCGGAGGGTCTTCGTATGTCCGCCGAGGTGTATCACACCCTGAAACGCCTTTTGGCGGAGGGGAATCTTGCCACCACCGTGGGGGATGAAGGGGGCTTCGCCCCCAATCTGAAACGGGATGAGGATGCATTGAAGTACCTGGTCCTTGCCATCGAAAGCGCCGGATTTACCCCCGGCAAGGATTTTATGCTGGCCATCGACGCCGCCACCACCGATTGGTATTCCCCCATCGACAAGCTCTACTACCTGCCTAAGGGCAAAAAACGCATGACCTCCGCCCAAATGGCCTCCTACTGGAAGAATCTTGCGGAAAAATACCCCTTGATTTCTATTGAGGATGGCATGAACGAAGACGATCACGAAGGCTGGGCCCTTTTGATGAAACAGCTTGGCAAGCGTCTGTTGATCGTGGGGGACGATTATTTTGTCACCAATCCCCACCGAATCCGCCGATTTGCCGGGGCGGGCAACGCCAACACCCTGCTTGTCAAGCCCAACCAGATCGGCACCCTGAGCGAGACCCGGGAAGCCATTCGCGTTGCCCGGAGCTTTGGTTGCCGACCCATTCTCTCCCACCGTTCGGGAGAAACCGGCGACAGCCTGCTTGCCGACCTGGCTTGCGGATTGGGAGCCCCTTTGATCAAAGCCGGTGCTCCGGCCAGGGGTGAACGCACTGCCAAATATAACCGCCTCCTGGAAATTGAGCGTGACCTTGGTACCGATGCCCGCTATGCCGGCATGCGTGCCGTCACGTTATAATGCAAAAAAAGACGAGAAGCAAGCGTTTCTCGTCTTTCTTTTTTATTCGGTTACACTCCACCTGCAAATCCGGGGGCGGACGGGACAATCCTTGCAGGGAGGATGTCCGTCAATCCCTTCCCGCAGGCACTTGGCAATCACTTCGTACCCATCGGAAAGCTTGTAGAAATTGATGGTGGAATCCCCGATCTTGACCACCCTATCAATGGCCGCCATGCCGGGAACGTATGCCCCCATATCTGTAATCGGGCAGACCCCGTTTCGCCAGGACCAGGTGTGTGCCATCCGCTCACTCCCGTCCGCCAGACGCACCGGATATACCTCCCCCCGAAGCTTCAGGCATTTAGCCCCCTCCATGGTTTCCACGTGGTGATGGAAGGTGTTGCTGTGGTAGCCCACCCCCAATAGCAGGCAGTAGCCGCCGTCTGCCATCAGCCGTGCAAGAGGGGAATCGGCTCCCATGGCGGAGGTCGCCTGGTGATCGGCGGTATAGCGTTCCTTGTCCTTACCCCAGGCCGCAAAGGCGTGGGTGGGGTTGATACTGCGGACCACCCCTTTCCGCCGCCAAAAGGTATCCGGAATGATGCCGTTGGTGGTGGGGGTGGTGCGCACGTCGTAGATTTCCCCCTTGTTATAAGGGGCTTCGTGGTTAAAGGAGGGAAATACCAAGGTTCCCTCCGGGGTCAGAATCTCCATCAAAACGTCGATGACAGTATCGGCGCCTCCTTCCACGTAGCCGAAGCTTTTCAGGGAGGAGTGTACGATCACCTTCATCCCCGCAGTCATTCCCAAAGCCAGGAAACCCTCCTTCAGGTCGTCGCGGGTTACACTTCTTCTTTCCTCTGCCATACGCTCCTCCTCATCGGATGAAATTGGTACCCACCCGGGGCTCCTTTTCGGGCAGACCGTAGGTCTCCTTGCCCAGGGCGATGCTCTTCATCAAAAATGCCATATTCCGGGCCAGGGTCCGCATCATCTGCAACCCCTCCGCGTCCCCTTCCCCATCGCCGGGGCGGGCCCCATGGATGCCGTTCCAATACTGACCGGAGGCCACCGGCATCCCGGAAATGGTAAAGTATTTATTCAGCACGTCAAAGGATGCGGTCAAGCCTCCCCGGCGGGCGGCCACCACGGCGGCACCCACCTTCATGGTCTTATCGGTCTGGCTGGAATAAAAGAGCCGATCCAGGAGGGCCAACAGAGTGGCGTTGGGAGCGGCGTAATACACCGGGCTTCCCACCACAAGACCGTCACATTCATCCAGTTTTTCCGCCACCTGGTTCACCAAGTCGTCAAACACACATTTGCCGGTGGCGAAGCAACCGCCACAGGCCATACATCCCCGAATTTCCTTACTGCCAACTTCCACAATCTCGCATTCAATTCCTTCCGCAAGGAACACCTTTTCCATTTCATGAAGCGCCAGGGCGGTATTGCCGTTCTTTCTGGGGCTTCCATTCAGCATCAATACCTTCATGCGGGTACCTCCGTATCACGTTTGTTTTCTCTATTCTATCATTCCTGCCGGCAAAAAGCAATTCTTTCCTGCTTTTTTGTGATCCCGTCACAGTATTCTCCCAAAATTTCGGGTATTATATCAATAAGAAGAGCAAAAAGGAGTTTATACCATGGAACACATTTATGATACCATCATCATCGGCGGCGGCCCCGCAGGCTACACCGCCGCCCTCTATGCCGCCCGGGCCGGGCTGGATACCCTTGTGGTGGAACGGCTCTCCCCCGGCGGGCAAATGGCCACCACCGATATCATTGATAACTACCCCGGTTTTGAGGAAGGCATCGATGGCTTCACCCTGGGTATGAAAATGCAGCAGTCAGCCGAGCGGTTTGGGGCAGTTACCCAATACGCCGAAGTCACCTCCCTGGACCTTTCGGGGAACCCCAAGCGGCTGGAAACCACCGATGGTCTCCTATTGGCCAAAACCGTCGTCATTGCCACCGGTGCCAATCCCGCCCCCCTGGGAATCCCCGGCGAGGACAGCCTGATTGGCCGGGGTCTCCACTACTGCGCCCACTGCGACGGACGCTTTTACAAGGGTAAAACGGTGGTGGTGGTTGGCGGCGGCAACTCCGCCGTGTCGGATGCCCTTTACCTTTCCCGCCTGGCCGAAAAGGTCATCCTGATCCACCGCAGGGATACCCTTCGGGCCACCAAAATCTACCACGAACCTCTGATGAAGGCCGAAAACGTGGAATTTCTGTGGAAGTCCCAGGTGGTGGATTGGGTGGTAGACAAGCGCATCACCGGGGCGGTGGTGGAAAACAAGCTCACCGGAACGCGGCAAACCGTCAACGCCGACGGCTTCTTTGTGAGCATCGGCCGCAAACCCGCCACCGATTTTCTGAAGGACATCCTCCCCCTGGACGAAAAGGGTTATATCGTAGCCGGAGAGGACACGGAGACCGGTATCCCCGGGGTCTACGCTGTTGGAGACGTGCGCACCAAGCTTCTGCGGCAGGTGGTCACCGCCGTGGGCGACGGTGCCGTTGCCGCCCACCTGGCAGAGGAATATATTGCAAGACTGGGATAAATTCATATAAAATCAGCCGTCACGCTTGCGCGTGACGGCCTTTTCTTATTGCTTTAAAAACACTTCCACCCTGCGGAGCAGTTC
>JAFYNU010000263.1 GCA_017547975.1 Clostridia bacterium | reverse complement strand
ATGAATATCAAAAAGTCCTTCGGGAAGTAGTCCATCAGCGTGAACGGCGCTTCCCCGGGCTGCCGCCCGTCGAAGTAGCGGGAGTAGTTCTCGATGCCGCTGCAATAGCCGATCTCCTGCATCATTTCCATATCATAATTGGTTCTTTGCAGAAGGCGTTGCGCTTCCAGAATTTTATCCTCGCCCTTCAATTCTGCCACTCGCTCATCCAATTCCCGCTGAATTTCGGTAATCGCACGGCGGGTCTTTTCCGCGGTGGTGGTATGGTGATTGGCGGGGTAGATCATAGCGTGCTTGATATTGCGCAGAATCTTGCCTGTGAGAACTTCGATCTCACTGATCCGATCGATTTCATCGTCAAAAAACTCCACCCGAATGGCAACCTTATCGCTATATGAAGGCAGTATTTCTACCGTATCCCCTCTTACCCTGAATTTCGAACGGGTAAAATTGATATCGTTTCGTTCATAGTGAATTTCTACGAGCTTCTTAATCAATGCATCCCGATCCATCTTCATTCCCTGTCTGACCGACGCCACCATGGTGGAATAATCCTCCGGGTCGCCCAAGCCGTAAATGCAAGAAACCGACGCCACAATGATCACGTCACGACGCTCAAACAGGGCGGTGGTGGCGCTGTGGCGGAGCCGGTCGATTTCTTCATTCATGGAGGAATCTTTTTCAATATAGGTATCGGTATGAGGAATGTAGGCTTCCGGCTGATAGTAATCGAAATAGGAAACAAAATATTCCACGGCGTTTTCGGGGAAAAACTCCTTGAACTCGGCGCATAGCTGGGCCGCCAGGGTCTTATTATGGGCCAAAACCAGAGTCGGTTTGTTGGCTTTTGCAATGATATTGGCCATGGTAAAGGTCTTTCCTGACCCGGTAACCCCCAACAGCACCTGTTCCTTCAGGTCGTTTTCCAATCCCACGACAAGCTTATCAATGGCCTGGGGCTGATCGGCAGTGGGTTGATAGTTTGAGTGCAGAACGAATTTATCCAAAATATCCGCCTTCCTTGATTCTGTACCTTTGCTTGATTTTGATTTTTTTGTATGCTATAATCCAACTTGTAAAGGAGTGGTAAGTATGAAAAGATTTCCTGATGGTTCCAGAGTCTGCTTTATCGGTGATAGTATTACCCACAACAATGGCTTTCTGGCACATATTGTAGCCTACTATCGCAATTCCTTCCCGGAATCCATGGTGGAGTTTTATAACTGCGGTATTTCAGGCGGTACCTTAACCACCGTACTGCATTCGTTTGACGAGGATATTCTCCCCTATCACCCCACCCACGTGGTAATGATGATTGGCATCAACGATTCCAACCGCAACGCGCTTAACGGCCCGGCAAACGAGAAGTTTTCCCTTCTTCTGCGTGCCTTTGAAGGCTACAAGAAAAATCTCAAAACCCTTTGTGACCGTTTGGATAATATTGGTGTCGACGTCACCCTTTGCACCCCAATGCCCTACGCAGAATACATGGAAAGTGAAATAGAGGTCTTACAAGGTGGCAGTGCTCTGCTTCTGGGCTATGCCGATTTTGTAAAGGCCTACGCAAAAGAACAGGGATACTCCCTTTGCGATTATCACACATACGCTACCCGAGTCATGCAGAACGAAGCTATCTATAACCCCGATCGTGTCCACCCTACTCCCAGGGGGCATTATTATATGGCGAAATGCTTTTTGGAATCTCAGGGACTTGAGCTTGGGGATGAAACAGAATTGCCGCCCGATGTTCAAAAATGGAGCGAAGTCGTTTTGCTTGTTCGCAATACCATTGCCACCGAGCACTTCATTTTGAATGATGACTTCACCACCACGCCGCAGGAGCGCTGGGATGCCATCCAAAATTACCTTGAGTGCGGTCAACCCGGGCCGTATGAAACATACTTCAAACAACTATCCAGGCAATATCTGGAAATCAAACCGCACCAAAGGGAAAACATCCAATTTACCATCGATTTCATGCGAAATCGATGACCATAGCTTGATTCACTGCCGGTAACCGCTTCGGTTGCCGGCAGTTTTTCTCTCTTCCGCTATTTTTAGATATTGATTTGGGTTTCCTTCCACCCATATTCTTCGTATCTTTCTCCCGGAAGCAGTTTTCGGATGATT
>JAFYNU010000262.1 GCA_017547975.1 Clostridia bacterium | reverse complement strand
TTTGTGTCAATTGTTCCCGCCTTCACACAAAAAGGGGATTGTGTCCACAAACCACTTGAAATTCCAGGCGAAATCGGTTATACTGATGGCAGACGATATTTTGGATTGGGGAGTGGATGGAAATGAGCAAGCAATTCTTTGGTCAGATCGGACGCATTAAACCGGAATGCATTGAAACCTATTGCCGTCTGCACGAGGTGGATATCTACACCGAGCAATGGGCAGGCATCCGTCAGCTTATCTTCGATTGCAACATCCGCAATTACAATATTTTCATTGAAGGCGACGTTGTGTTCGGCTACTACGAGTACGTGGGCGACGATTACGAGGCGGATATGAAGAAAATGGCCGACGATCCCTTGAACAAGGAGTGGTGGGCCTGCACCCGTCCCTGCTTTACGAAGTATAACGCCGACAGCAAGGAAGCGTTTTACAGCGATATGCGCCAAATTTTCCATTTAGACGGTTAAAACAGAATACCATACATCATACAAGGAGGACTTTTGAATGAAAACCATTAAGGACAAGCAGTTGCTGATGGCAGCCGACTTTGCGGGATATCCCCTGAAGGAAGCCATCAAGGAGTATCTGGAAGCCAAAGGCTGGACCATCACCGATATCGGCGTAAAGGCGGATTCCGACCCGAACGATACCGAGCTGATGTTCCATCGCATCGGTCTGCGGGCTGGCGCCATGATTTCGGAGAAAGAGTTTGAGCGGGCTATGATTTTCTGCGGAACCGGTATGGGTATTCATATTGCCGCTTCCAAGTGCCCCGGCGTTCACGCGGGTGTGGTGGAATCGGTTCCCGCTGCCTTCCGTGCAATTTCCGGCAACGGCGTTAACGTGTTGGCCATGGGCGCCTTCTACGTAACCCCCGAACTGGGCAAGCAATGCGCCGACGCCTATCTCTATAACGATTTCGGTTCCGGCTGGGAATGGTGGCCTGATTTCGATAAGTTCCACCAGATCGCCATCGACGAGCTGGATGCCTTCAACTACGAAGAATACAAAGCCAACGGCTTCAAGGTGAAGCATCTGGACGATTGCGAATGCCAGCTGCATGACCGCCCCGAGGGACTGTCTCCGGTTCCCCTGATGGAGAAGCGCTGATCGATATCGCAACAAAGTTGAAAGCGGCAGACAAGGATTTCTTGTCTGCCGCTTGTTGGTTCACGTTGTTCCTGAAACTTCTTACTTCTTGTATCCCGGCCAGGGGAAGACCCGGTCCTTTTTCACCATAAAGGCCCGTTTTGCAATCCTTGCCAGGGGGTCGTCGGCGTGGGAATCGGAATAAAAATCCTCCACCACCGCATCGGGATAGCGTTCCTGCATCCGGCGGATTTTTTCCGCCCCGTGGCAGTTGATACCGGTGTATTTGCCGGTTTTGGGGTCCACCTGGGATGCCATAACACGATCAATGCCAATGGCACGGCAGGCGGGGATCACCACAAATTCCGGGGAAGCCGAGATCACCAGATCGTCGGGACGGCGGGTTTCGGTGTAGTATGCCTTGATTTTGGAAAGGTTCTTTTCCCAAAACAGGGCTATCTCCCCTTCCACGTCGGGCACCAGGGAAAACATGGCGTACATGCGCTCCTTGAAGGCGGTCTTGTCGAATTTTCCGCATTTGTAGCGGACAAAATCCACACCGATGGGGAAAATCCGGGCAATCAGCCGGGGATATTTGCCCATGAGATAGCGAATAAAGTCAAAGGTACTGTCTCCGTCGTAGAGGGTACCGTCAAAATCATATACGTTCATACTTCTTTTTGCTCAATATCCGTAGTAACCGTCCAGGAGATATCCCAGTTCTTCAAACATACCGCCGTCCGAATAGAGCACCAGGGAGAAGAGGACACCCAGAACGCCGAACACCATGGCCACGATGCCAAGGATCAGCCCGGTGATGGCCATACCGCCCATTTTGCCATTCTGGCGGCTGACCACGGCGCACACAATGGCGCCGATCCCAAAGGGCAGGGAGGCAAAGCCACAGCAACAGGTGCAGACCAGAGCTAAGATGCCCAGCACCAGGGCAACGATTTCCTGGGTGCTGGCGGGCTTTTTGGGTTCCTGGGGAGGACCCTGGGGAGGAGTATAATAAGAATCGTTCATATTCGTTACCTTTCTTTTTGATGTTAGCAACATTTTACTCTCTTTTCGGAGAATATGCAAGTCCTTTCGAAAACTTTATTCCGGAATGCCATCCTTGCAAAGCTGAACCAGATTGTCGCTGATTTGGGCAAGCATTTCATAAAGCATCGCCCGTTTCTCATCCGAAAGATCTTTTCCGGCAATTTCCACCGCCATGATAGCGCGGCGCTTCACCTTTTCCGCCGCATCCAGGCCGGACCCGGTGAGCACGTAGGTGCCACCATACAGATTGCCCGCATCGTTGCGGCCGTTCTTTTTCACAAAGCCCGACTTGGTCAGAATGGCCATCATCCGGGACACGTCCGACTTATCCTTTCCGCACACTTCGCAAAGCTGGGCGGCGGTGAGCCCATCGGGATAGCGGCTCAGGGTGGTCAGGTAGGTGGCGTGGGAGCTCTTCAGGCCATACTTGGCCATTTCCTCGGTAGCCAGACGGTGCCAGCTTCGGGAAATTACAGAAATTGCGTAAGAGAAGCGTTCAAAACGATCCATGGTTGGGGTCTCCTTTGTTTTGTCATTTTTCTTGTATTATAACCGAGGCTTGTTGTGTTGTCAACATCAATTTTCTTCCTCTTGTAATTTTACCCGGGATGGTGTATGATGATCATATCCTTTATCCACGGAGCGCGTTATGAAACGAAACCTGCTGTATTTTTTGTATATAAACCTGGCCCTCCTGGCGGCGGCTCTGCTCTTTTGGGGATACGTGGCCCTGTGCGAAGCCCTGACGGGACAGCTATTCTGCGTTTACAAGATCCTGACCAAAAGCTACTGCCCCTTCTGCGGCGGCACCCGGGCGGTATACGCCCTGCTGCAATTCGACCTGCCAAATGCCCTGCGGTACAATGCCCTGGCGGTCATCTCTGCCGTGATGGGCTTGGTGTATGAGATCAAGACCCTGTCATCCATCCTCCGCCGCCGTCCCCGCCCCTTCGCCCTCCCCCGGTGGGTACTCCCCGCCTATGGAATTTTGGTGATGGTATTTTC
>JAFYNU010000261.1 GCA_017547975.1 Clostridia bacterium | reverse complement strand
AGGGAGAGGCGGAGGAAATTCTGGCTTCCCTGGAGGGCATCCGGAGTCTTGAAATCAATCCCCAGGGGGGCACCGTGGAAATCGGCCTGACCACCGAGGAAAACCAGGATATTACCGAGGCGGTCTTCTTCGCCTTTGCGGAGGCGAAAAAGCCCATTCTGGAAATGCGGCCCATCCGGTCCAGCCTGGAGGATATCTTCCTGGAGCTCACCGGCAGCAAGGAAGAGGTGGCCTACCGCCGGGAAAGCCACCGGGTTGGCGGAAAGGAGGAGGCATAAATGCTTGCGATTTATCAGCGGGAACTGCGTTCCTATTTCACCGGCTTTATCGGTTATGTGTTTGCCGCCTTCATTCTGCTTTTCGGCGGCATCTACACCATGGTGATCAACCTTTCCAACGGCATCACCAACTTCGAATACGTGTTGGGCAATATGTCCTTCGTATTCATCATTGCGGTGCCGGTTTTGACCATGCGTGTACTGGCGGAGGAGAGGAAGCAGAAAACCGACCTTCTGCTCTATTCCCTGCCCCGGAGCATGACCGCCATCGTCATGGGCAAATATTTTGCCATGCTCACCGTTTTCGCCGTTCCCATGGGGGTAATGGCGGTTTATCCCATTTTGCTTTCCATGTACGGAGAAATCAATATGGCTGTGGCCTACAGCGCCATCCTGGGCTTCTTCCTGATGGGGTCGGTGCTCATTGCCATCGGCATGCTGGTGTCCTCCTTCTGCGATAACCAGGCCATTGCCGCGGCGGTTTGCTTCGTGATCATTCTGATCAACTTCTTCATCAGCGACCTGGCCTCCTTCGTGTCGGCCGAAGCCGCCGCATCCCTGGGTGCCCTGACGGTTTTGGTCTTCGTGGCGGCCCTGATCGTGCGCTATCTCACCGCCAGCAACCTGGCGGCAGGGGTGGTGGCCATCCTGGGGGTGGCGGCCCTGCTGATTGCCTACGGCATCGACAATACCATGTTCGAAGGGCTCTTTGCCGCCATTCTGTCCTCGGTTTCGGTATTCGACCGATTCTACAGCTTTACCAACGGGGTCTTTGACCTGGGTGCCATCGTCTACTTCCTGTCGGTGATTGCCCTGATGGTATTTTACACCGTTCAATCCATGGAAAGAAGGAGGTGGGGCGAATGAAAAAGCCGAACTTCAAATTGCCCTCCTTCAAGGAGGATTTCAAAAGCCGTACCTTCCGGGTGGGCACCTACAGTGCCTTCATCTCCCTGGCGGTGCTGGCCATTGTGGTGGCGGCGAACCTGTTGTTTGCCGAGCTTCCCGCAAGCATCCAGAAAACCGACCTGACCGACGAAGCCCTCTTCTCCATTTCGGAACAGACCGAAAGCATCACCCGGGGGGTGGAGGAGGACGTGACCATCTACCTGATTGCCCAGACCGGGTCGGAGGATGAGGTGCTTTCCGAAATGCTCCGGCGCTATGCCGACTTTTCGGATCACATCAAAATCGTCCACAAGGACCCGGTGATCTACCCCAGCTTCACCGCCGCCTACACCGACGAGAGCGTGTACGATAACTCCCTGGTGGTGGAAAGCGCCAAGCGCTTCCGCTACGTACCCTACTCCGATATCTACGTTACCGAATACGACTACGAAAGCTACTATACCACCGGCCAGTTGGCCTCCTCCACCACCTACAATGGGGAAAACGAGGTCACCTCTGCCATCGACTACGTCACAAGTGACGTCCTGCCCAAGGTATACACCCTGTCGGGCCATGGGGAAGCCACCCTTTCCGCAAGCTTCAAGGCCGCCCTGGGGGACGAAAATGTGGAATACGTGGAGCTTTCCCTCCTGACCGCCAGCGCTGTCCCCAGCGACTGCGACTGTCTGCTGATTCTTTCCCCCGCCACCGACATTTCGGAGGGTGAACGGGATATGATCCTTTCCTACATGAAGCTTGGGGGCAACGTGATCCTTTACACCGACTACCAGAACGGCACCCTCAAAAACCTTTCCTACATTGCCCAGGAATACGGCCTTGCCGCCGGCAACGGCCTGGTCATCGAAGGGGACGACAATCATCATCTCCAGGGCTTTAGCTACTACCTGCTACCCACCCTGGAATCGGATGAAATCACCGCCCCCATCGCCAATGCGGGCTATTCGGTGCTGGTTCCCTTTGCGGATGGCATTACCGAGCTGGATCAGTACCGCAGTACCATCACCATCCAGCCCCTTCTCACCACCTCCGACAAAGCCTATGCCAAGGCCGAAGTCAGCGAGGGGGATGCCCTTTCCAAGGAAGCGGCGGACAAAGACGGTCCCTTCTACGTGGGGGTTCGCGCCACCGAAGTCTATAACGAGGTGGAAACCAACTTCATCTGGTTCTCCTCGGTGCAAATGCTGGATGAAAACCTGGACAGCTACGTGTCCGGGGCCAACCGGGACCTGTTCCTGAATGCCATCAGCTCGGTCTGCGGCCGCAGTGAAAGCGTGTCCATCCGGGCCAAGACCCTCAGCTACAACTTCCTTAGCATGACCGCCGCCCAGGTGGGCCGCATGAGCCTGATCGTCATCGGTGTGGTGCCCATGCTCTTCCTGGCGGCCGGCATCTTCGTCTGGATCCGGAGGAAGAAAAGCTGATGAATAAACGCGCCAAATCGGCCCTGATCCTGGGGATCTGCGCCCTGGTTCTGCTCCTGGCCTTTCTGGGAGTCAAATTGATCAAAAATGCCGCCGCGAAGGGGGAGGAATCCCCCGAAAGCGTTACCCTCCTTTCTCTGCCTGCCGATAAGATCGAAAAACTCACCCTCACCTACGGTGGGGAAGTCCTGACCTTCACCCCCGACGCCGACGGCGTCTGGTGGGTGGAGGAATATCCGGGTCTGAAGATCGACCAGTCCTACCCCGAAAGCATGGTATCCGCCGCCGAAAACCTGGTTGCCCTGCGGGAACTGGGGACGGTGGAAAACAAGGGGGAATATGGTCTGGAGCCTGCCGAATGTACTCTGGTGTACCGGGCGGATGGGGTAGATTACCCCATGGCCATCGGCAGTGCCAACGGCCCCCAGAATAACTACTACCTGTCCCCGGATGGGGAAAGGGTCTACCTGGTGGATTCTGCCATCGGAAATGCCGCCAAGCACTCCCTCTTCGTCATGGCGGAGAAGGATACCATCCCGGTTTTCAGCCGCAACCTGTGGCTCACCACCCCGGATACCCAAATCGAGTGGGTGGAGGGGGGCAAGGACTTTGTCTATACTCCCGAATACGAATGGTTCCTCACCGACCAGACCTACACCGACCTGGTGGTGGGGGAAGAGCAGGTGAACGAACTCTTTGCCAAGGTTAGTTCCCTTCGCTGGACCGACCTGGTGGATTACAAGCCGGATGATGCCGGGCTGATCCGGTACGGCCTGGGATCTGCGGCCTATCCGGTGGAGCTTGGGTATATCTTCACCGAAACCGATGCGGAGGGGGAAACCACCGAAACCGAAGCGGTCTTCCAAATCACCTTCGGCCGCACCTTCACCGGCGAAAACGGGGAGGAACTGGTCTACGCTACCTGCGGTGACTTGGGCCTGGTTTACACCCTGGATGCCGCCGTGGCGGATGCCTTCCGGAAGCTGAATCCCCTTTCCCTCCGGCCCACCGACGTATTGCGTATGGACTGGACCACCGTGGATCAGATCGAGGTCACCGCCGGTGACCTGACCCGGGAAATCGACATTTCCTACACCCTGAAGGAAAAAGAGGACGGGGAAAAGGTGGAGGTCTATAGCTTCTATGAAGACGAAACCGAGCTGGACGGCACCCTCACCGAAACCTTCATCGACTATCTTTCCTACATGGAAGCCGACGGTACGGTGGAAGGGGTCACCCAGCTTGCCGAGCCGGAGATCACGGTGGTCTTCCACCGGAACACCGGGGACGAATATAGCGAAATGACCTTCTCCATCCATCCCTACGACCAGAGCTTTTCGGTGGTGTCCTTCAACGGGGAAAGCCGGATCCTGGTGAACAAGAATCACGTTGGGGAGCTTCTGCTCCACTTTGAAAATATTCGCTAAAGGAAGGTAACACCATGAGAAACCGCTGGACCAAAGAAGAAGCCTGGGCCTGGTACGAAAAACAGACCTGGGTTTTGGGTGTCAACTACGTTCCCTCCATCACCCTGGGCTCCCGGGAGCTGTGGCAGGAGGACACCTACGAGGAAGTCATGGTTTCGGTTCGCCGTGAATTCGACCTGATGGAGGACGTGGGCATCAACAGCGTCCGTATGCACCTGCCCTTCGGGGTATGGTACCACGACCGGGAGAAATTCCTGGATCGGGTGGATGATTTCCTCACCGAGCTTTCCGCCCGGGGCATCAGCATGATGGTCATCATCTACAACGACTGCGTGGGCTTCGACCGCCCCGCCGACCTGGTACCCCCGAAAACCAGCGGCTGGCAACCCTACGACATCGGCCACCACGGGGGCCACAAGGCCAACCCCTTCGTGGGGGAAAAGCTCCGCAAGGGCTGGATCCATTGGGACGAACCCGAATGGCGTCCGGTGATGGAGGAATTCCTGCTGGCTCTCATCGGCCGCTTTGCCAAGGATGAACGCATCTACGCCTGGGACCTGTGGAACGAACCGGGCAACTCCAACCGCCACGGCATGTCGATTCCCTACCTGAAGCGTTGCTTCGAACTGGCCCGCTCCCTGGACCCCATCCAGCCCCTCACCGCAGGGGTCTGGAAATACCCCGAAAACTTCGGGGTGGACCCGGATGAGGATGTGGAGGAAATCGGCCGGGTGGCCCTGGACGAATCGGATATCGTCACCTTCCACCAGTATTCCAACATCACCCGGGTGAAAAACGTGGTCAACGGCCTCAAGCGGGAAGGGCGCCCCATGCTCAACACCGAATGGCTCAATCGAATCTTAGATAACTTTGTGGCCGACAACCTGCCCCTTTATCACGAGGAGGGCATCGGCAGCTACAGCTGGGGTCTGGTGGCGGGCAAGACCCAGCACTTCCTGCCCTGGGATGAACTGTGGAACAAGCGGGACCTGCCCCTGAACCGCTGGCAGCACGACCTCTTCGATACCTTCCACACCCCCTACGATCCGGAAGAGCTGGCCCTCATGCGCAAGCTCAGCCCGAAAAATCAGAAGTAAAGCCCAACCCGGGGATTGCAAAAATGCGATCCCCGGGTTATAATATATAGGCTCGGCCTCCGGAAGGGGGCGAAACGCAAAGAAAAAGAAAGGCGTGACCCTGTTATGAAACGTATCCTTGCACTGATGATGGTTTTGGCCCTGTGCGCCATGCTGTTTGCGGGCTGCGGCGAAGCCGCCCCGGCAGAGGAAAGCGAAACCGAACCGGTAAACGAAGAAACCTCCGAACCCGCCTCCGAAGAGGAGAGCGAAGGGGAAGAGGAATCTGAAGAAGTCATCGACGACACCACCATCCGCATCGGCGGCCTGAAGGGCCCCACCTCCATGGGCCTTGTGAAGCTGATGGAAGATGCGGCGACCGGAAATGCCAAAAACAACTACGAATTCACCATTGCCGCGGCCGCCGACGAGCTGACCCCCAAGCTGATCCGGGGGGAAATTGACATGGTTGCCGTCCCCGCCAACCTGGCCTCGGTGCTTTACAACAAAACCGAAGGGGCTGTGGAGGTACTGGCGGTGAACACCCTGGGCGTGGTGTATATTGTGGACAAGAATGAAGAAATCTCCTCGGTGGCCGACCTGAAGGGCAAAACCATCTACGCCACCGGCAAGGGAACCATTCCCGAATACGCCCTGCGCTATGTGCTTTCCCAGAATGGCCTGGATCCCGATACCGACGTGACCGTGGAATGGAAGAGCGAGCCCACCGAAGTGGTGGCCCACCTGACCGGTGCCGAAGCCGGGGTTGCCATGCTGCCCCAGCCCTTCGTCACCGTGGCCCAGGGAAGCGTGGAGGGGCTGGAAGTGTCCCTCAACCTCACCGAAGAATGGAACAACCTGGGGGTGGAAAGCACCCTGATCACCGGGGTCATGGTGGCCCGCAGGGAATTTGTGGAGGAACACACCGCCCTGGTGAATTCCTTCCTGGCGGAATATCAGGCATCCACCGAATATGCCAACAGCGACGTGGCGGAAGCCGCCAAGCTGGTGGAAAAATACGGCATTGTGAAGGCCGCCGTGGCCGAAAAGGCCATGCCCCACTGCAACATCGTCTTTGTGGCAGGGGATGATATGAAGGCAGTCCTGCCGGGCTTCCTGGCGGTGCTCCATGCCGAAAAACCCGAATCGGTGGGCGGCAAGCTCCCCGGGGATGATTTCTACTATTGTGCGGAATAAGAACTGGATATGGAAGCCGGCGGCGGCCCTGTGCGCCATTTTGGTGTGGCAGGGAGCCGCCTGGCTCCTGGGAAGCGACATTCTCCTGGCTTCCCCCTGGCAGGTGGCCTGCCGTCTGGTGAGCCTTGCGGGGGAGGGGGAATTCTGGACCTCCCTTTTGGGGAGCTTTCTGGATATTACCTGGGGCTTCCTCCTCAGCCTGGGGCTTGGGGCTCTGCTTGCGGTGGCGGCGGGGAAAAGCCGGGCGGTGGAGATCCTCCTGGCCCCCTACATGGTCACCATCAAGACGGTGCCGGTGGCAAGCTTCATCGTGATTGCCCTGGTCTGGCTTTCCAGCCGGGATCTTTCCACCTTTATCTCCTTTTTGATGGGACTTCCCATTGTGTATACCAACCTGCTTCAGGGCATCAAAGCCCGGGATGAAAAGCTTGGGGAAATGGCCGAAGTTTTCCGCATGGGGCCGGCACGGCGCTTTTTGACCATCACCCTGCCCCAGGTCAAGCCCTATCTGCTTTCGGCCTGCAGCCTGGCCCTGGGTCTTTCCTGGAAGGCGGGCATCGCCGCGGAGGTCATCGGCATTCCCGAAGGCACCGTGGGGGAGGCGCTGTATAACGCCAAAATCTACCTTGCCACCGCCGACCTGTTTGCCTGGACCCTGATGGTGGTGCTTCTGAGCATACTGTTTGAAAAGTTCTTTTTGTTCCTGGTGCGGTGGGCATTTGCCAGATTGGAAAAAATATGACCGATATTGTAATGGAAAAGCTGACCAAACGCTTTGGCGAACATACTGTGCTTCGGGATTTTTCCCTGACCATTCCCGCCGGCACCCTGGTGGGTGTCATGGGGGAATCGGGCTGCGGGAAAACCACCCTGGGGAATATCCTCCTGGGTCTTCTGGAGCCCGATGGGGGAGAAATCACCGGCCTTCCCGAAAAACGCGCCGCCGTTTTCCAGGAGGACCGCCTGCTGGAGGAACGCACCCCCCTGCAAAACGTCCGCGCCGTCACCGGAAGAAAGCGGAGCCGGAGGGAAATCCTGGATTTTCTCGCCGCCCTGGGTCTTCCCGATGGGGCGGAGAAGCCGGTGAAAACCCTCTCCGGCGGTATGCGGCGGCGGGTGGCCATTGCCCGGGCCCTGCTTGCCGATTGGGATTTTCTGGTGATGGACGAACCCTTCAAGGGCCTGGATGAGGCCACCCGGGAACGGGTGACCGCCAAAACCCTGGAAGCCATTGCCGGCAAAACCGTCCTCCTGATCACCCACGACCAGCGGGATGCGGAGATCTGCCATAGGGTGATTTTGATGAGTTGAAAGTTGAAAATGGAAAGTGGAAAGCAATTGAAAATTGACAATTGACAATGGACAATGATGGTGCGCGCCGCAAAACGGCGCGTATTTTTTATTTGATGGGGTGCGTCCGTAGGGGCCGATGCCCACATCGCCCCGGGGAACGGGGCAAGTTGAAAGTTGAAAATGGAAAGTTGAAAGTTACGGAGTATGCAGAGGTTCCGCAGCCCCCCCTCACCGAGGGGGGAAGGCGTGGCGTAAGCCACGACAGGGGGGAGTGATAAGTT
>JAFYNU010000260.1 GCA_017547975.1 Clostridia bacterium | reverse complement strand
TTAAACTTACCCTTTGCCTCAATATGAAGGGGGTGTTCAGCATAGGTCTCCAGAGCCTGCCGGCTCTCAAACTCAGAATACAGGGCGTAATCCATACCCCGGTAAGCCAACCGTACTTCCAGATGCTGAAGCCCAGGGAGAGAAGAGAGAAGACCAGAAGCACCAGAAAGGCGATGTGCCAGCCTTTTCGTCGGGTTTCTGCCCGGCGGGCCAGGGCGGTGTTCAATTCCTCCAGCCTGGCGGCAAGCTCCGCCACGGTGGGGGTGTCCGCCGGGGGAAGGGTCTCCCCAAGCAGGGTGGAAACGGTGGTATCCAGCGCCTCCGCCAACCGGGATAAAAGATCGGCATCGGGTACCGAAAGTCCCTTTTCCCATTTGGATACGGTTTGCCGCACTACGTGGAGCCGGTCGGCAAGGTCCGACTGGGTCATACCCCGGGCGGTGCGCAAATTCCTGATGTTTTCGCCAAGCATTGCTTCATCTCCTTTGTTCTTTCCTTCATTATATACCATTTTCCCCGTTGCCGCAAGCAACGGAGGGAAACGTGGGGATTGACAATCCACAGGATAGTGTGTTATTCTAAAGAAAAAAACAGGAGGCACCATTATGGATTCCTACAAAAATTTCCAAATCGCCGCATACGTCTACGCCTACTACCTGGCCCACGCCGATGATGCCAAGATTCAACAGGACATCGACTTCTACAAGGCCTACATCCCCCTGAAAAAGGTCTACATTGAAAACCACCGGGGCAAGGTGGATATTGCTCCCCAGCGCCTCCGGGAAGTGAAAGCCATTTTCGAAGCCAACGGCATCGAAACCTCCGGCGGTATCACCTCCACCCAGAACGTCAACGGCATCCGCAAGCCCTCCTTCTACGACACCTTCTGCTACACCGATCCCGACCACCGGAAGGAATACCGCCGCATCGTCACCGAGCTTGCGGGGGTGTTTGACGAGATCATTCTGGACGACTTCTTCTTCACCGCCTGCCGGTGCGAAATGTGCATCGAAGCCAAGGGCAAAATGAGCTGGATGGACTACCGTCTGAAGCTGATGGAGGATTTCTCCCACGAAATCGTAGACCTGGCCCGGGAAATCAACCCCAAGATGAATTTCATCATCAAGTACCCCAACTGGTACGAATCCTTCCAGGAAACCGGCTACAATCCCGGCAAGCAGAAGGACATTTTCGACATGGTCTACACCGGCACCGAAACCCGGGACCCCAAGTATTCCCCCCAGCATCTCCAGCGCTACGAATCCTATTCCCTGGTCAGACTTCTGGAAAATACCGCCCCGGGCCGCAACGGCGGCGGCTGGATCGACCTGGGCGGCTCGTCGGATAACCTGAACGTCTATCTGGAACAGGCCGACCTGACCCTGTTTGCCAAGGCCCCCGAATTGATGCTCTTCAACTTCTCCAGCATGGTGGGCTCCAATGCCCTGCCCGCCCTGGGCAACGAGCTGAAGATGGTGGACCACATCGTGGGCAGACTGGGCAACCCCATCGGTGTTTCCGCATGGGAACCCTACGACGGAGACGGAGAAGACCAGGCCTACAACTACCTGGGCATGTGCGGCGCCGCCATCGAACCCCATCCGGAAATGCAGACCGACGCCCCGGTGGTGCTCTTCACCGAATCCACCGCCCACGCCCCCGATGCTATGGAAAAGCTGGAAGAATACGTCCGCAAGGGCGGCAATGCGGTGGTTACCACCGGCTTCTTCAAAAAGATGTACGATAAGGGCATCAAGGACCTGACCTCGGTGCGGCTTACCGGCCGTCACGTGATGGGCAAGGAATACATGATCGCCCACGCAAACTACATGGCATGGAACTTTGCCAAGGCAACCGAGGACGTGATGTTTGAAATCCTCAATTACAAAACCAACGCCACCAATTCGGATATTTCCCTCATTGCCGGGGAAAACCAGTTCCCGGTCATGACCGAGGATAACTACGGCAAGGGCCGCTTCTTCATTCTGAACCTGCCGGAAAACTTTGCCGACCTCTATAAGCTTCCTCTGGAGGTAATCCAGGGCATCAACAAGCACCTGTCCATGGGTCAGCGGGTATATCTTGGGTGTACCCCCAAGGCCAACCTCTTTGCCTACGACAACAACGTCTACGGCATCCAGTCCTACCGTCCCACAGCGGACAAGGTGCGGGTCATCGTTCGCGGGGAATGCAAGGGCCTCCGTCTTCTGGGCTGGCCCCGGGAGATTACCGAGTGTGTGACCCTGCCCAAGCCTGCCTGCATGGGAGATGCCACCACCGTCATCGACGAACCCACCGACTACGCCTTCGAGCTTCCCGCCTGGCCGGGACGATACACCTTCTTTGAAGTGGTGGAGTAATCGGGACAGACAATTGAAACGCCTGGAAGGCCGCCTGCGGGCGGCCTTCTTTTGTTATTTCTTTTCATATTACACGAGGGGAGGCTTTGGTGCGGGTGCTGAAGGGAAAAATGGGGATTGCGCTGAATCGTATTTTCGGCTATAATACAGGCAAGAATCAACGTCAAAGGAGCATCACCATGGGTAAGAGTTACTGGATCTGGTATTACGGCGACTATGAATTGCATCATCTGGCCAATCTGCACTTCCGGCGCACCGAGCGGAACTACACCCGGCCCGCCTGCTGGCCGGTTTCCACCCCCTACGTAAACGTGAAGTTTTATAAGCGCTTCGCCTGCGACGGGGGTTACCTGGTGTGCCACATCAACGGCCTGGGGGATATTACGGTGGACGGCACCATCTATGCCTCCGGGGAAAGGGTGGTTTTGGGTCCCGGGGAGCACGTGGCGGAGGCCCACGTGGCAAACTACGGGGGACTGCCTGCCATTTTTGTGGAAAGCGACGTTTGCCAAAGCGACGAAAGCTGGGGAGTCAACCATTTTGCCGGGGGGCTGGAGCCCGCCGGGTGGGATCCCCATTTTGACAGTCCCGAAAAGAATCCCGAGGTCTTCCCCTTTGCCTACGAAACCAGGTACCCCGTGGCAAGCGAGCGGGTGGGGGATGGCATTTCTCTTCGATTTTGGCACCGAACTGTTTGGCTATCTGGATATTGCCGGGGCCGACGGGAAGGACATGGGCGTTTTCTATGGCGAAAGCCGGGAGGAAGCCCTGGATACCGACCACACGGTGGTCATCGACAGGGTTTCCGGGGAGGCAAGCTACCGGCTGATCCAACGGGCCTTCCGATTCATTCACCTGACTCCGGCACCGGAGGGGGTGGCCGTCACGGCGGAATATGAATATTTGCCCCTGACCATGCAGGGTACCTTTGCCTGCAACGAGCCCCTTTTCGAAAAAATTCGGGAGGTTTCGGCCTACACCTTCCACCTGAACTGCCGGGAGGGCTTCCTGGACGGCATCAAGCGGGACCGGTGGGTCTGGTCGGGGGATGCCTACCAGAGCGCCCGGATCAACCGCTACAGCTTCTTTGATAAGGCCATCGAACAGCGCACCTTCCTGGGGCTGGTGGGCAAGGAACCCATCAACCAGCACCCCAACACCATTCTGGACTACAGCTTCCTTTGGATCATCGGCCTTTCGGAACATTACGAGACCTACGCCGACGGGGCATTCATCCGCCGGATCTTCCCCCTGGCCAAGAGCCTTTTGGCCTTTTGCGAAAGCCGCATCAACGCCGACGGTTTTGTGGAAGGGCGGGACGGGGACTGGACCTTCGTCGACTGGTCGGAAATCGAAAAGGTGGGGCCGGTGGCGGCCGAGCAGATGCTGCTGATTGCCGCCTACAAGGCCATGGCCAACCTTTCGGTGGCATTGGGGCTGGACGGGGAAGGCTACCTCCAAAAGAGCCGGGAACTCCACGCCCGGGTGGACCAATACTATTGGAAGGAAGAGCTTGGTGCCTATATCGACAGTTACGTCACCGGCAACAACCACGTCACCCGCCATGCCAATATTTTTGCCATTCTTTACGACGTTGCAAGCGAGCACCAGACAAATCTGATCCTCCAAAAGGTGCTGAAAAACGACAGAATCACAAAAATCACCACCCCCTATTTCGAGGGCTACGAGCTGGATGCCCTGGCGAAGCTTGGGGAGCTTTCGGCGGTGGAGGATATGCTCCGCTCCTACTGGGGCGGCATGATCGGGCTTGGAGCCACCACCGTGTGGGAGGAATACGATCCCACCCTGTCGGGGGCCGATCACTACGCCATGTACGGGGGCAAATATATGAAGTCCCTCTGCCACGCCTGGGGTGCCGGACCCATCTATCTCTACGGCCGCTACTACCTGGGGGTCTACGCCACAAGCCCGGGATATGCAACCTTCCGGGTGGAACCGAACCTGGGAGGCCTTACCGAAATTTCCGGCAGTGTGCCGGTGAACGGCGGTAGCGTGACGGTGGAACTCGATGAGAAATCTCTTCGGGTGAAAACCGACAAGGCCGGGGGTACCCTGGTTTGGAAGGGTGTCGAATACCCCCTGATTCCTGGGGAGACCCTGACCGTCTAAGGAGGCAAATATGGACAATTTCACCCGTGCCATTCGCTTTGAAAAACCCGACTACATTCCCATGCGCTTTGCCATCAATGCCGCCTGCTGGCACCATTACCCCAAGGAATTCCTGTGGGACATGATGGAAAGCCACAAGCTTCTTTTCCCGGACTTTGTCCGGCCCGCCCCCGATTGGGAACCGGAAATTCCCCTGGTTGCCCGGCGGGAGGAACCCTACACCGACCCCATGGGCTGCACCTGGGTCACCACCGACGACGGCATCACCGGCACCGTCCAGGGCCATCCCCTGGCGGATTGGTCGGCCTTCAATACCAGCTGGCACTTCCCTGATCCCGCCAAAACCGACGGGCTTTACTGGCGGGACCTGGCAAAAGCCCAGTCGGAATGGGCCGCCGCCAAGGCGGCGGGGGGCAGTTTTGGGGGAAGCCTGCGGCATGGCCACACCTTCCTGCAGCTTTCCGACCTGCGGGGGTACGAAAACCTGCTGTTCGACATGGTGGACGAGGAACCCCTGCTGGATGAGCTGATCGACGGGCTGACCCAGTTCAATCTGGCCCTGGTGCGGCAGTTTGTGGATGCGGGCTGTTCCACCATGGCCTACCCGGAGGACCTGGGGATGCAGGTGGGACCCATGATTCCCCCGGACATGTTCCGGAAATACATCAAACCCGCCTACCAGACCCTCATGGCCCCCGCCAAGGAGGCAGGAATCCCCATTCACATGCATTCCGATGGGGATATCCGGGATCTGGTGGACGACATTGTGGACAGCGGCGCGGAGGTCATCAACCTCCAGGACCTGGTGAACGGTATCGACTGGATTGCAGACCGATTCAAGGGAAAGCTCTGCGTGGATCTGGATATCGACCGACAGCTGATTACCCCCTACGGTACCCCCGCGGAGGTGGATCGGCTGATCTACGAAGAGGTTTCCAGGATTTCCACCCCGAAGGGGGGCCTTGCCATGATCTACGGCCTTTACCCCGGGGTGCCCATGGAAAACGTGAAGGCCCTGATGGACGCCATGGAAAAATACGCATTTTTCCACAACTAAGGAGGGTATATGGATTACAAAAAGCCTGTAAATATTATTTTTGACACCGATATTGGCGGAGACTGCGACGACGCGGGAACCCTGGCCATGCTCCACCGACTGTGCGACAAGGGGGAGGCCAACCTTCTGGCGGTGACCCATTGCTACGCCAGCCCCTTTGTTGCGGGGTGTATCGACGCCATCAACAAATTCTACGGCAGAAGGGTACCGGTGGGCATCAATTACGACCTGTCCCGGGAAAGCCGGGGGGTCTATGCCGGAGCCCTGTGCGATTATTTTGAAAACGACTATCCCGCAAGTGCCTGGGGCACCCCCAAGGCCGCCCCGGATACCCTGGAGATTTTGCGCAGAACCTTGGCGGAGGCCGCCGACGGCAGTGTCACCTTCGTGGTGACCGGAGCCCTGAACTCCATGGCAAAGCTCCTGCGTTCAGAGCCTGACGGGTATTCCCCCCTTTCCGGCGCGGAGCTGATCAAGCGGAAAATCGCCCGGACGGTGGTGATGGGGGGTCGCTTCTTCGAATCCTGGCCTATGGTCATCTACCCCGACGGCAACGTCAACGGAACTCCGGTCACCTGGGAATGGAACATCAAGGGAACCGGTATGCCGGATGCCAAGGCGGCGGTGGGAGAATGGCCCGGAGAACTGATTTTGGCAAGCTACGAACTGGGAAGCTACATCAAAACGATGGTGGGCTTTGCAGGCCGCGCGCAAAAGGGGGATCCGGTTGCCCTGGCCTACGAGATCCACAATCGCGATACCGGTCGCTGCAGCTGGGATCATACCGCCATGCTGGAAGCGGTGCGTCCCGGTGCCTACTGGAATTATCATAAGTTTGGTCATATTACGGTGGATGACGAGTTTGTAACCCATTGGACCGAAAGTGAGGAATATCGTCACACCTACATGCTGCCCAAGGTGGATTACGAAGAGATTCGCCAGATCATGGACGATTTGATCGACGGGAAATAAGATGAGAACAGCCGCCGGATCCCGGCGGCTGTTCCTGGTTTATGGCTGCAAATTTCAATGAACGGAGATTTTTGTAAAGGGGGCATCCCAGACCGGGAAAGCCCCTCGATTTATCCCGAGGGAGGATAGAACATTCCCTTTTCCTTCACAAAAAATCAATTGACTTTTGGGATGGAGAGGTTTATACTGGCATCAAATCAAGGAGCTGGGAGGAACATAAACATGCATATTACCGATCGTTTTCACGCCAAAAAATGGGGTGTGTTCAATCATTTTCTGGGGTATAACGTGAATAACGGCGAAGAATGGTGCCAAAAGGTTGCAGGATTTGACGTGGAACTTGTGGCGAAGACTCTCCATGATATGGGGGCCGGTTACTATGTTATTACCTTGATGCAGGGACGGCGTTATATGCTGGCTCCCAATGCCACCTTTGACCGAATCGGTGGGATCCAGCCCGGGGAAGCCTGTGCCAGACGTGACCTGGTGATGAACCTGGCGGAAGAACTTCAAAGGTACGATATTGACCTCTACCTTTACTACACTGGAGACGGACCCTATATGGATGACCAACTGAAGGGAAAATTTGGCTTTGAAAATCCCCGGAAGAACGTTCCCATGGCTTTTGTGGAAAAGTGGGCGGCAGTTTTGGAAGAATATGCTGTTCGTTACGGTGACAAGGTGAAGGGTTGGTGGATAGACGGCTGCTATGATTACTTCGATTACAACGACACTCTGCTGGAACCCTACTATAGAGCCATCAAGAAGGGTAATCCCGACGCTATCGTATCCTTCAATAACGGAGAATCGGTGAGGGAAGAAGTGGAGATGGGCATTTGTCCCCGTCGGGTACGCCCCTGGTCGAAATGGGACGATTTTACCGCCGGGGAACTGGTGGATTGCAACTATATCCCCGAGGGGCGATTTGTGGATGGAACCCAGGCACATTTGTTGATCCCTGTGGGGCTTCCCATCGATGTTCAAAATTTCGGCACCTCCTGGTGCCAAAAGGGGTTGAAACGCACCCCGGAATACATCAAACAATTTACCCGGGCGGCAAACGATCGGGGAGTAGTCATCAGCTACGATATCTGGGTGGGCCCCCATGGGGAATTTGACCCGGTGCAGGTGGAGGCCCTGAGCCAAATCGGAAAATGAAATGGGGAAAACCATGAAAAAGAATTACATGATCGGCAACACCCACTTTGATCCGGTGTGGTTGTGGCGCTGGGACGAGGCCATGTCCTCCATCACCGCCACCTTCCGCTCTGCCCTTCAGCGCATGGAGGAATTCCCCGATTTCATCTATTCCTTTGCCACGCCTCCGGTATTCGAGTGGATTCGGAAAACCGATCCGGAACTGTTTGAAAAGATCAAAACGCGGGTGGCGGAGGGCCGCTGGGAGCTTGGGGAGGGCTGGTGGCTCCAACCCGATTGCTACACCGGCCTGGGGGAAAGCTACGTGCGCCAGGGGCTTTACGGCCAGCGCTACCTCCGGGAGCAGTTCGGCCGGATGGCCGACACGGTTTTCAATATTGACTCCTTTGGCCATTCCCCCATGCTGCCGCAAATCCTGGCCAAGAGCCGCCTGCCCTATTACGTCCTCTGCCGGCCGGAAGGGCGGCATATCCCCCTGGAGAAGCCGCTGTTCCGTTGGGTATCCCCCGACGGAAGCTCGGTGCTGGCCTACCGGGATGACCAACCCTACCGGAACAATCTTGGGGAGGAGTTGGATCATCTTCGGGAGGTTGACGAGGACCGGCTGATGGTTTACGGCGTCACCGACCACGGGGGAGCCCCCACCATTGAGGCCATCCGGGAGATTGCAAGCCGGGAAAACGCCGTATTTTCCACCCTCCACCGGTTTTTTTCCACCCGCGACACCGATTACAGGGTGGAAAAGGAGCTTGTCACCGGGGATTTTGGGGTCTACGCCAACCACCCTGCCGTCAAACGCCAGAACCGCCGGGGGGAATACGCCCTCCTGAACGCCGAAAAGGCCACCCTGCTTGCGGGGCGGAATGCCACAGAAACCCTGGGGAATGCCTGGCGGGACCTGCTTTTTAACCAGTTCCACGACATTTTAGGGGGCGCCTGCATCAAGGAAGCCTACGAGGATGCCATGCATCTTTACGGGCGGGCCATTGCCGCCGCCGGGGAGGAAATGCACTTCGCCCTGCAGGCCATAACCAACCGCATCGGAATGCCCGGGAAAAACCCGGAGAACGTGTGGAATATCGTCCTTTGGAATCTGAACACCGCCCCCTTTGCCGGGGAGGTGGAGGCGGAGGTGCAATGGGTTCACGAATTCCCCTGGTACGACAAGGGGATCCTCCTGGAGGACGGGGAGGGGAATCGCTACCCCTGCCAGATCATCCGGGAAAAGTCGGTCATTCCCCGTTTTCGTTCCCGCTTCCTCTTCCGTGCAGAGGTGCCGGCCCTGGGCTACAAGGCCTTCAAGCTGATCCAGACCGGGGAGGAGATCGCCAAAAAGCCGGTGGCCGATCCCTTCACCATGACCCTGCCGGGTTATATCGTCAAAATTTCCCCCGAGACCGGGGAGATGGAGTCGATCACCAACCGGAAAACCGGCAAGTCCCTGCCGGGGCGGGTGCTGACCCCCCGGGCCTTTGCGGACGAGGGAGACACCTGGGCCTTCAACGTCACCTCCTACGGGGCGGCGGCGGAGCCCTTCACCTTCAAGGGACTTCGGGTGGTGGAATCGGGGGATCTGCGAACCATTCTAAAAGCCGATTGGGGCTTCCGGGATTCCCTCCTGACCCTATATTACGTACTATACGAAAAGGAAGACTATCTGGACCTGCGTTACCGGGTGAACTGGAACGAAAAGCACCTGGTGCTGAAGCTTCTCACCGACCTGGCCGATTCTGCCCACCGGACGGCGGTGCCCTACGGCGGCGTGAACCGGGGGGAAAGTGCGACCGACCTGCCGGTGGGGGGCTGGATCGAAACCGACGGCTTCACCCTGCTGACCGATGGGGTCTTCGCCTACAACCTGGTGGATGGTGTTTTGGGGCTGACCCTGCTTCGAAGTCCCATCTATGGGGACCTTCGCATTGGGGAACTGGATCCCGATGCCGATTACGACATTCTCTCCCAGGGCATCACCGAAGGGGAGGTGCGTCTGCACCTTTCCCCTGTGACACCCCCGGAACTTCTTTCGGAGCGGTTTCTGAATCCGCCGGTGGTGCTGTGCGAAGCCTGCCACGGGGGTGACCTGCCGGATACGGCGGGATATTTTGCTCTGGAAACTCCCGGGGCGGCGGTGACCGCCCTGAAATATGCCGAGGAGGGGGAGGACGTCATCCTGCGGGGTGTGGAGCTTTTAGGAAAAGCCCAGACCCTGGCCTTCACTTTCGGCGGGCGGCGGTATGAAACGCCTGTCGGTCCCTGCGAAATATTTACCCTGCGTCTTGCGGGGGATAGCCTCCGGGCGGTGGATATGCTGGAGGAATAGAAAGGAGAAAACCATGCTGAAACGATCCGATTTTCCTGAAAAATACTACGATATCACCGAATTTGGTGCCAGAGAGGCCGACACCCTCCAGACCGAAGCCATCCAGGCCGCCATCGATGCCTGCTACAAGGCCGGGGGCGGACGGGTGGTGGTGCCCGCCGGCCGCTTCATGACCGGGGATATCCGGCTCCATTCGGGGGTTATGCTCTACCTGCAGGCGGGGGCAATTTTGAAGGGGAGCCCCAATCCGGAGGATTATATGCACTATCTGTCGGACACCCTGGAACCCCTGCCTCCCTACACCGGCGACCCCAAAATGCGGTCGGTGGATCCCTACTCCCGTTGGAACAGCGGCCTTATCAAGGCGGTTGGGTCGGAAAAAATTGCGATCATCGGGGAGCCGGGCAGTTACATCGATGGCAGTAACGTCTTCGACGATCAGGGGGAAGAGGGTTACCGGGGCCCCCACGCCATCAATATGCACTACTGCAAGGATATCCTGTTTGAAGGCTACACCATCATGGACTCGGGAAACTGGGCCCATAACATCTGCGTGTCCCAAAACATCACCGCCCGGAATCTGAAGGTTCTTGGTGGGCACGACGGCTTTGACGTGCGTACCTGCGACAACATCCTGATCGAGGACTGCAAATTCTACTGCGGCGACGACTGCATTGCAGGCTTTGACAATTACAACGTCCACGTGCGCAATTGCATTCTGGACACCGCCTGCAGTGCCCTGCGCTTTGGGGGAACCAAGGTGCTGGTGGAGGATTGCGAATCCTTTGCCCCCGCCCGCTACGGTCACCGTTGGGGTATGACGGTGGAGGAAAAGCAAAAAAATATCCTGCCCGGCCCCCATTGCCGCCACAATATGCACACTCCCTTCCTGTACTACTGCGATTTCCGGGCGGATATCCGCCACACCCCCGGGGATATTTTGATCCGCAACTGCACCTTCCACAACCCCGACAGCTTTTTCTGCCTGGATTGGGGGCACAAATGGTGCTGTAACCGTTCCCTTTCGGACATTACCTTTGAAAACTGCACCGCCACCGGCCTTTCGGCGCCCATCAAGATCATTGCGGACGAAGCCGAGCCCCTGACCCTGACCCTGAAAAACTGTTCCCTTTCCCCCAGGGAGGGCTTCGAATCGATTCCCCTTGCCACGGCGATCCACCATAAAGCCATCAACCTGACCGACGTTCGGACAGAGGGTTTTACCGACCCGGTGATTCTGGATCAGACTCCCGGGGAAATCAACCTTTGAGAGGTATCGGAATATATCCGAAAAGCAGAATAAAGGAGAAAACAGATGAAACAATGGAAAATTGGCATTTTTGGTGCCGGACGGGGCTGTGACATTGCCCGAAACTTCAAATTGTTGGGATGCGAGATCGTGGCGATTTGCGACTTCCATCCTGCCCGCCTGCATGCAGCCCTGGAAGAATTGGGAGAGGGGGTTGCCTCCTACACCGATTTCAAGGATTTTATTGAACACGACATGGATGCGGTGGTGCTGGCAAACTACTTTTACGAGCACGCGCCCTACGCCATCGAATGCTTCAAGCGGGGCATTCACGTCTATTCGGAATGCATTTCCAATGGGACCATGGCGGAGGGGGTTGCCCTGGCCCGGGCGGCGGAAAATACAACTTCCATCTATATGCTGGGCGAAAACTACCCCCAAATGTCCTTCAACCGGGAAATGAAGCGGGTGGTGGACACCGGCAGTCTTGGCAGGATTCTCTATGCCGAGGGGGAATATAACCACCCCGGCAGTCCCGACGACCTGTGGTTTGCCAAAACCTACTGCTATTTCCCCGAGCATTGGCGCAATTTCAACCCTGCCACCTACTACATTACCCACTCCATCGGCCCCGTCATGCGGGCCACCGGCGCCACCCCCAAACGGGTCACCGCCTTTGCGGCCTTTGCTCCGGTGGAGGGGGCGCATCCTGTGGCGAATTACGTGGGAGACCGGGCGGCCATCATCACCACCCAAAACGATGACGGCTCCATCTTCCGGGTCACCGGCTGTTCGGAATTCGGTTCCTACCACAATGCCTACCGGGTGTGCGGCACCGAAGGGCAAATCGAAAACCTTCGGGGTACCGACGGCAAGATCATGCTCCGCTACAACGGTTGGTCCAAGCCGGAGGGGGCGGAGGAGGTCAATTGCTACGACCCCGATTGGAACGACCCCGACGTGGACAAGATCGAGCAGAGCGGCCACGGAGGCAGTGACTACATCACCGCCCGTATGTTCGTGGAGGCCATGGAGGAAGGGCGTCAGCCCGAATTTCCCTTCAATCTCCACGCCGCCATTGCCATGTCCTCGGTGGCCATCCTGGCCAATCGGTCGGTACTTGCTGGGGGTCAGCCCTTTGATATTCCCGATTTCACCAAGGAAGAAGACCGGGCGAAGTACGAAAACGACTGGCTCTCCCCGGCCTACCTGGCGGATGGAACGCCGCCCACCCTGCCGGCAAGCTCGGTGCCGGGCTTTGCCC
>JAFYNU010000259.1 GCA_017547975.1 Clostridia bacterium | reverse complement strand
GGTAGAGGGCGAGGAGTAAAGATAAGTATCTCTATTTAGTGTTCCTATTTGTAAATCCCTTGTGGACATTCCGGACTGAGCTTCCTCCTCGGCTTCCGGAGCGGCGGCAAAGGTAAATGCAGAGCACATGGTCAGCACCAATGCCAGAACACATACGAAGGACAGAATTCTCTTTGTTTTCATAGCTTTTCCTCCTATGAAGAGTGATGCAGAAACGGCGCTTCCCCCGCAGTTACCGAAGTGTTTCTGCTTCCCCTTGGTAACTGCGATCCATAGCTTCACTGCCCATTGGTCCCAGTCCTTTCATCCCGGTGTTTCCCTCTGTATGCCACATTCTTTCTCAGCACACTTCAGCGGACACCGTTTATTTATCGTAACCCCTATAGCAAGGGATATGACATCCTTTTTTCCTGACCGCATCCATTATCACTCTTGCGGTTAACCTTTATTTGCTTGCCCTGTCTATATACTAACCTATTTTATCTGTTTTGTCAATACCCCTTTTGACTTTTTTACTGTTTTATTTATCTATTACAATTAACGCACGTACCCTCCTTATTATTTATTGCCAAATACATTACTTTGCATCGTTCCCAAACTTTCTTCTACCCCACAAGCAAGTGACACCATGCACGTCTGTTGGACATGCATGGTGTCGTTATTTTTTATATTCTCTTGTCATTTCCAACCCAGGGCGTTTCTCAGGAAAAAAGCCTTCCGCAGGGTACATTCCCCATCGTCCGCCAGGGCATTCCCACCAACGGAGTCAGCAATGGCAATGCATCCCTTTCCACATTGGTTTCGAATCATGCAGGTGGTACAGCCAAAATCGGCTTCCCGCCGTTTTTGTGCCAGCTCCTGTATGTAACGGACTCCATTTCCCAGAGTTTCGTCCGAATCGGATAGGAGGTTTCCCATGCAGTACGCCGGGTCATACAGCGATTGGCAGGGGTACAGGGATCCGTCGTTTTTCACCAGAACGTTCAGCCCTGTCCCCTCCTCCGCAAGGGGACAGGCATAGGAGCAACCTGGAATAGCAATGGGCATTTCCCCATCCCGTGTCAGCGAATGAAGCAACCCCATGATCTTTATCTTTTCCACCGAGGTAAGCCCCTTTTCCTCCCAATCGTCACTTCCGTTCCCCTGTCGCATGATGAAGGAGAAGGAAGGAGTAATGCTTTCTTCTACCATCCGTTCGAAAAAGAGTTGCACATCCGAAAGATTTCTGCGGGATATGACGTATGCCGCAAAACAAGGAATCCCGGCATCCTGAAGTGCCCTCAGGGTCGTGATTGCCTTTTCAAAATTTCCTTCTCCCCGGGTCTTGGCGTTTTCTTCTTCACAGGAACCATCCAAACTAACCTGAACCTTGAGATTGTGAAGTTTTTTCAAACGTTCGAGAATCGGTTCTGTCACGCGGGTCCCATTGGTCACCAGAGAAAAATCCAGCTGGGGATTGTCTTCCATGTAGGTAAGCAATGCATCCAGTTCCCTATACAACATGGGCTCCCCACCAGAGAAGGTAAAGGCTCTGCATCCAAAGGATTGCAATCTCCGGATACATGCCAGCAGATCATCAAATTTCAGCTCACGGGTTTCCCGATTGATTCCAGACCGATTGTAGCAGGTAGCGCAGTTAAGATTACAGCGATTGGTGACTTCCAGATATGCCGCATCCACCTTCACGCAGGAAGCACCACCTTTTTGGCAATCAGCTCCTCCAGGAAATCTGCAATGTCCTGACGGATCACATCCTCCGGGGCATCATACTTTTCTGCCAGAGAAGCGGTCAGAGCATCCAAAGAATCCTTCCCGTCCAGGATCTCCTGCATGATTGCGTAGGCCGTTCCCTCCAGGAAATGGGTATCTCCGTTTTCCGGATTATTTACTGCCATGCTGGTATCATCAATGGGAATATAATCCATGGTCTCATTTTTCTTGATTTTCATTCGCTTTCCTCCTCGGTTAAATATCGTTTCTTATAGGTTTGGTAGAGTTCGCTTTGATGGAGGGCGTCCAGGTCAAGGCCTAACTCCTTCAGGTGGTGATGTACCGCAAGCGAGCTTTGCGGTAACCCCTCCGGACACATCAGGGGTACTTCTTTTCCATCCCGCACTACCGCAATTGCCACACCATAAACATCGGCTTCGGCCACTTCTTCCAGGCGATAGCTGTTGTCCCCCTTGCAAAAGAAATGTCCGTCCCGAATTTCCAACAGCCGGTGAAGAAGGGTACCTTCCTCCTTGTAATCATACATGAGGATATCCCCCACGGCATAATTATCCCGCCAGGTTACTACCACTCTGTCGCCGTTATGCAAAACAGGTGCCATGCTTTCTCCGCCAACGGTAACCACCACCGTTTGGCCCGATTGGAGACGGATTTTGGTATACTTCATAAAGAGGGAAGGATTCATTCTCTCTCCTCCCTCATCAGTACATCGTACACAAATTCCATATCCCGGTAGTGGAGTATCCCCTTTACCTTTTCGGAAAGACGGTTCAAAAAGCGCAGATACTCCCCCGTGATGGGTACCGGATCCATGGCATTCTCCATTAAAAGGCGAACGGCACTAGCTTTCTGCACCGATTCTGTCCAGTTTTCCTCCCCACGCCGCAGGAGCCAAATACTGCCAAGGGGAAGCGGCTCCATTCCGCAGGGCGGCAGTTGAAAATAGTAGCGTTCCCGACCAGGATCCGGGTCGTATTCCACCTCCGGGGAGGACAATACCCCCTTATCCAGAAGCAAGCGATATCCCCCTTCCCGGAGGGCTACCGCATCGGATCGTGGTATCACCGCCAGAGTATCATAATCCAATTCCGCCCGGTCGTCCGTCCAGGCTTGTAAACCACGTTTCTGCAGATACACCGTCAGGGTACTTTTACCACCTCCGGTGGGACACAGAAAAACATGGGCGCAGCCATTGGATAGGATGACTGCGCCATGAAGCGTATGCTTTTTCATTATTATTTATTAACAGGACTTTCTGTCGGGAAAGAGTAGTAATGCAATGGGCAAGCAAACCAAGCGGAGCAAGATGCCACCATCACCTTTGCATTGAGTTCCTCCTGTGCCACCGTCATACAGACCGGTTTGTTCCAAGATGCTTTCTTTTCCATATTATTTCTCCTTTTCATCAAAGCATTTTACAAATTCCTCCACAGAATGTAACACCCCGTAGAAGTAATCTGAATTGAGACTATAGTATATGTTTTTGGCTTCCTGCCGTTTTACAACGAGGACCTTATTCTCACGGAGCATTTCCACGTATCTCCATGCCATGGGCGCAGATACTCCCAGAAGCCTCGCCAACTGCGCCGCCGTTAACTCCCCATGTTCCCGAAACAAAAAGAGAATGTCTACCTTCTGTTTAGACCCGCAGTTTACAACGAAATCCGCAATACCAATGTCGATATTCTTAACTTCTTTTTTTGCCGGCAAAGCATAGCTGCTTCCGCAAATAAGGATAACTTTATTCTGAGTTTCACCCATAAAGGTCACTGCGGGATTCAGTAGGGATACACCCACTATCAGGGCACCTTCATTCACATCGGATAAGTCCACTTGAAATTGTCCGGCCAATTGCTTGACAGAATCCCAATTCATAAATTTATCCCTTACAGCAACAATGGCATCTCTGTGTGCTGTGTGGTAGGCTTTCACCTCTCTATAAATCCGGAACAATTCTGTCCGAATCTGGAGGCACACAGTTTCGTAGCTGGCGGCCAAATAAAGCAGTGCCATCTTAATTTCATAAGAAATCGCTGTCTCTTCGCAAACCTGATACCACAGAGGAAGGTCTCTCGAACTTAATCTCCGCTTTCTTTTTTCGTCAAGATCAGGGAAAAATGCCGATACAAGCATGCTAAGAACCTGGTTTTCATCATCAAAGTTGGATAAGAACATCTCCACCCCAACATCCCCAGATGCAATTGCTTTATTCGCGAAAACGCCCACAACAGATTCTGCAGATTCTCCCGAGTGGAAAAACAACCCCAACACAGAAGAAATGGCTCCCAGTTTTGCTTCAATTTCTTGATAAGCCTTCATACGAAGTTCAATCGGCCACTCTTCTTTTTCATATTTCATTTCAATTTGTTCCCGATTAAAATACGTATTCCCGAAACAAACCATATCAAAAAGTATTCCAAGTTCTTCGTTTAGCCGCACTGCCACACTCCTCCTTACACTCATCCAATCTGCTGTTTTCTATTATATAACATCTCAGGTTAATTGTAAAGAGGGAATTTTTATTTTTTTCATTTTCCATTTACTGTTTTTGCAATATCCTCTTGACCTCCGTTCCAATCTGGTATAATATAAAAGAAACCCATCCACACAGGAGTTAATCATGTCCAGAATAAAACTATTACAGCCCGCCTTAGCATCAAGATGTGAGACCCAAAACGTCCCCTTCGACACCTTCCTGCAAGCAAATCGCCTGTTAATGTTCCCACCGGAAAGAGACGTGCGTTACAAGGTCCTGCGTGCCGCCGCCATTTCTGAGCAACACCAAATGAATCCCTTCCTCTTGGCTTGCATGAGCGATCTGACGCAGATCTGCAAAACACACGGCATTCGCCATGCTTTTCTGAAAGGGCTTGGGGTTTCCTATGAAGTCTACGATCCCCCTGCATCCCGCATTTCCCGGGACGTGGATATTTTGATTCACATTTCGGATGCGGAGCATTTTCTTTCGCTGTTGCTTCGATCCGGCTTCCACTACAAAGAAGGCGGAAATGCGTTGGATCGGGATCCCATGATGCGCATCCGAAACGGACACCATCACCTCCGGGCAATTTATAAAGAATATGAGATCCGAGGCAAGGTCATCAGCATTGCTTTGGAGATCCATGTATTCCCCTTCGAATGTAGCTATGAATTTCTTGGTCATGCTCGCCGGGATGATGACTACACCGCCGAGGTCCTTGACCGGACACGGCAGGTTTCCATTGGCGATGAGGTTTTTTCTGTTCCGAGCCCCACAGATCACCTATACATCATGGCGATGCACATGATCTCCCATCAATGTCTTGACACGATTCTGTATCTCTTCGTCAAGAAACCATTCAAGCACCAGAACGTAACCATGAATCTTGTGGACATTGCTCTCTTTGCCCACAAGCATAAAGATTCCATTCAACCCGACCTGCTCTGTGACCTTGCCAATCGCCACGGCAACCACCACCCACTACAGTACACCCTGCGTTTGATCGAGTGGCTCTTCCCCGGAGTTGATTTTGGTTTTCCTGTTATTCCTTGCAACGAACTTCCCCAAACGCCCCTTGCCCAGGTGTGCCGTTTGTTTCGCCAGATTCCCCCGGAGGATTATCTGTTCTCCTCCAATTTGAAGGCATCCCTGGATTCGCTTGTAGGAAAATTGATCTGTCAAAAGATAGATTATGCCCCGAGTGGCTTCGAAATCACAACACAAAACAACTGCATTACCATCACAACAAGAAATCTCCGTCCGGGCAATCTGTATAGTATCAACGTATATTCCCCTGAAGCTCCTTCCGAAGACTTCGAATACATCCTTCAGGTCGGCGAAGATCATGCTACACTAAGTAAAGACGACGGGTATCGTTTCTTGTGGGATCCTGCCACCTTTGGTATCTGCCAGGAAGATGAATTATCTCGGTGCTACTATGAAACCGATTCCCTCCCGTTAGCCGACCAGCTCTCCTTTACAATCCCTGGTGGAATAAACGCAAGGGTTCACATTCAGCCTATTCATCAAGTCAACCCGTTCACTTCCAAGGAGTTTATTTAAGGAACCCTATGTCATTTCCCATCATAACCAGCATTAATTTAATTTTAGAATTAACATTCCAAAAATTCTTCTTGACAAAATAATCTCAACATGATAGACTACAGGCAGAAAGAACATTTGTTCGTTTCCACCTGTAGTCTTCATTCTTTCTAAACCTCCTCCAGGCCTACTTATATCGCAAGGAGAAAAGATGACAGCAAAATTAATGCATCGTACGACCGCATCCGATTCACTTTATCGAGTATTTTGACATGCAGCCATCTGATTACGATTATCAAATCGAAGCCGAGCGTTTATCTCAAATATTGTACTCTCTTCCCGCGTCCCCAAGCGAAACATTGAAAGCACACATGCGTCGATTGGGGTTCACCATCGAGCAGCTTGTATCCAAAAGCGGTGTCTCCGAGAGCACCATTCAACGACTTCGATCCAATCCCTCTTATCATACCACCAGGACAAACATCTTTGCCCTGTGTATCGGTCTGCAACTGGAACCCAAACTGCAACAGGATCTCTTTTCGAAGTACGGCATTTCCTTTACCTGCACGCCCGAGGACGTCCTATATGAATTGCTCCTCAACACCATGTACCAACAACCGCTGTCAGCAGTTAACCAATACTTGTCCGATTACGGGTACGCTCCCTTAAGTCGCGGGACCGATGAATTGGATGAGTGATCACATCTCCATTGAATACCACTGCAAACAATAACTCTGGTTATAGCAGTCTACCATTCGCCATTATTTTAACCCAATCAACAAATCTTTCAATTTGTTCTCTCGATATAATTGCGTTTTTCTCGGCATCATGCACAGAATTCTGTCAAAAACATTGTATATATTTACATTTGAATTAACTCGCATCATCTGCTATACTAATGCCATAGCACCCCAACAGGAAAGCAGGTGGTATTTATGTGTTGACCGCATTCCCGTTCGGCTGTTTTTGCTGACAGTCCATAAATTTCCCGGTATTCCGTCTATTAGCAAAACCGCCACCGCATACCCAGGCCTCCCCATCCCCCAAAAGAGATCATTCCTACGACATCCATCCGAACGACCTACTTTTTCGAGAAAGGGACACGAGTATGAAACGCAGTATACAAACCATTTCCTTTGTGCTCATTTTTGCACTTCTGGTTCAGTTTGTGCCAGTGGGCGTCTTTGCCACCGATGACAAGCACATCACCTCCACCGAGCCGGACCTCACAACCCCAACCCAGGTTAACTCCAACGATGCATTTGACGGGATCATCGCCGAAGACAAGACCAAGCGCGAAGAGGCCGTCAAGCACTTTCTGTGTGCCGACGGCACCTATAAAGCCGTGTCCTACGGCACCCGCGTGCACTGGAAGCCCACCGAAAACTCCAATTGGATACCGATCGATAATCGCCTTACTTTGCAATCAAGTGATGGCGAGTTTTTTTATACTCCATTTTCTTCCCCGGTGGATGTTCGTCTTGCCTATAAGTCGGGCAACAACCATCTGGCAAGCTACAAAATCGGAGAAAACACCATTTCCTGGTACTACGAAGACGGAGCGGCAGATATCACGCCAACGGTAGAAAGCGGGCTTTCCGCAGCATCTGCCACCGCCGACAAGTCGTCCCCGGCCATTCTTCAAAACCTGACCGGAGTCATTACCTACGAAAACCTTTTTGATAACACCGACGTACAATATACCGTTACACCGGAGGGGATCAAGGAGGATATCATCCTGAAAAACGCCTCGGCCGCCACTTCCTACCAGGTCACCTACGACATCAGCGGTATGACCGCCACCCAATCGGGTAACACCATCGTGCTGGCCAAGAATGGCAAAGACATTGCCACCCTTGGGGCTCCCATTGCGGAGGATGCCGCAGGTGTCATCAGCAAAAATGCCGACCTGGAACTCATGAGCACCAGAAGCGGCAAAATGACCATCCAGGTCAGCGCCGACACCTCCTGGCTTGCCGAAAAGACCCGTACCTACCCCATTAAGATCGACCCCTACGTTTTCGAAGTGATCGAGGATGCATCGGATGACGCTTCCGCCCTGTATTCCTGGAGCAGTTATCCCTACGGCACCCTGGTTGTAGGTAAAACTCACTCTTACGGCAAGGCAAGAGCCTTCCTGCGGTTTGCTTTGCCCGAGCTTTCCAGCGGGGATATGGTCATCGGCGGTCAACTGGTTCTTTCCCAGTACCAAACCTCCACCGGTTACTATGCCTCCAACGGCAAATCCATGACCATTCAGGTCAAGCGCGTCACCGAGGATTGGCCCGGTGCCACCATCCGAAACTCCAAGAGTTTCTCAGGTCTCCCGGCGGTTTCGAACGAAATCGAAGAGTACATCGAAACCAAAGAGGTCAGTTCCAAAACCTATCGCGATTTCGATCTTTCGGAACTGACCAAGGGATGGTACAACGGCAGTTACGACAACTACGGCATCTGCCTTTCCTCCACCGAAGAAGATCGGATGGTGCAAACCAGCTTCGTTTCCCGTAACAACAGCTCCTATCCCGAACATTGGCCCAATCTGGTTGTGTCCTATCTGAATAACAAGGGTCTGGAATCCCGTTGGACCTACCACAACCAATCCGCCGGTTCCTCCGGGGAGGGCTACGTCAACGACTACACCGGCAACCTGGTCTTCATCGCTCCCATCATGGCCGACAGCGGCAACATGGTTCCCATGTCGGTACACGTAGTCTACAACGGCTACCAGGCGGGTGCCTATTCGGGTGCCATGAAAGCGGGCTTGGGCTGGCGGTTGGATTATGCCCAGAGCATTGAAGCACTTTCCAGTTCCTCCGCGGATGCTCTGGTCAAATCCCTGTACGCTGCAGGCTTCCGCTACAAATACACCGACACCGATGGTACCGAGCACTATTTCAAAAGCAGCGGCACCAGCGGGAAATACGTAGATGAAGAGGGCCTTGATCTGACCCTGACGGTGTATTCCAGCACCAACAGCGCTTCGGAAAAATACATGCTGGAGATGGCCAACGGCGAAAAGATCAGCTTTACCTCCAGCGGTAAGGTTCGCCGCCTTTACGACAGCGACGGCAACTACCTGCAATACTACTACGTGGGTTCCAGCTACGTGGACGAGGTGCACGACGGCTCGGCTGGATACCACTCCTCCACCACCCGCACCGGACGGCGTACCGCCCTGTATTACGACAGCAGCACCCGTCTCACGTCGGTAACCGACTCGTCGGGACGCACCACCAGCCTGACCTACGACAGCACCGGCCTTCTGACCAGGATCACCTACCCCGACGACACCTACACCTCTTTCAGCTATACCAATAACAAGCTTTCCAAGGTGGTTGCCCGGGATGGATATACCCTGGTGTATGAATACCCCACCACAGGGGATGCGGCAGAAAAGAGCCGTGTCATCAAGGTCACTGAATACAACAATACCGGCACCGTCAGCGACAGCACCAAGGGCAACAGCCTGTCCATGACCTACACCGGCTACAACTACACCGAATTCACCGACAACCGCGGACGGAGCGAAACCTACCAGTTCGACAACATTGGCCGAACCACCTGCATCATCGATGCGACAGGTGGCGCCACCAAGTACGACTATACCGATTCGGACACCAAAACCGCCCAGGCCAACAAGCTGACCGGCATGTCGGCGGTAGCCCATCACGTTAACAACCTTCTCACCGATACCAGCTTCGAAGCCTCCACCAGTGCATGGACGGCGGGAAGCGGAGCCTCGGTGGTTTCCGAAAATCCGCGACTCGGCAGCAAGTCCATGAAGCTCACAGGCGAAGCCAGCGCATCCCGGACGGTAACCCTTTCCGCCGGGGACTACACCTTCTCGGCTTACGTCAAAACCGGAGCCGATGGTGTAAATCCCCAGTTGGAGGTCAAAAATGGTGGCACCACCCTTGCCGCAAGCTCGGCATTGACCACCGAGGGAGACTACACTCGTCTTTCGGTCAGCTTCACGGCTCCCCAGGGAAGCACCGAGCTGATTCTGAAAACCACCGGAAGCGGGAGCGCCTGGTTCGACACAGCACAGCTGGAAACCGGGCTGACGGTCAACGAATACAACCTTCTGGAAAACTCCTCCTTTGAAGATACCAGCTCCACCGTCTGGACCGGAAGCGGACTTTCCACCTCCACCGATGGTTACAAAACCGGCGGTGTCAGCGGCAATGCCTACGGCTTGACCGGCAGCATTACCGCAAGTAAGCGCATCTACCAGTCGGTACCCATCAACAAGCCCGCCGGAAGTATTGCCTTCTCTCTTACCGGCATGGCAAAGGCGGCGTCGGTTCCCCTGACCAAGGATTCGGGGCGTATCTTCGCCCTGGTTGCCAAAACCACCTTCACCGACGGAAGCTACAGCGAAAAGAAATTTACCCTGAATCCCGACGTGAAGCTGTGGCAATACACCACCGGGGTGGTGGCCTACACCAGTGCCGAAGCGAGCAAAACCGTCCAAAAG
>JAFYNU010000258.1 GCA_017547975.1 Clostridia bacterium | reverse complement strand
TGATCCTGCCTCTGTGGTGGCGGGAACCGAATCCGGTGATTTTTGTGCCCTGTTTCTTTCTGTCTGTGGGGCTTTATCTGCTGTTCATCGACCTGGTCACCGGGGGTGAATGGTTTTTGAGCTTTGCCTTTCCTGTGACCGGCGGGGTGGGGCTCATTGTGACCGCGGTGGTGACCCTGTTACGCTATCTGCGAGGGGGAAAGCTCTTCATCATGGGGGGCGCCTTTGTGGTTTTCGGCGGGTGGATGCTTTTGGTAGAGTGGTTCATGAATATTACCTTCCCGGAGATCCGCTACATCGGCTGGTCGCTGTATCCCATGATCACCCTGGTGGTTCTGGGCGGATATTTGATCTTCCTGGGGATCTACGCCCCTGCCCGGGAAACCATGGAACGGAAATTTTTCATATAAGACTTGCGCCCCCTTTTCAGGGGGCGTTTTTTGATGTATAATGAAATCAAAAAAATCCCGGAAAGGAGCCCTCACATGACCAACCGTGAACGCGTGATCGCTGCGATTGAGTTCCAAAAACCCGACTATACCCCCCATTACGTGGATTTTACCGGCCAAATGTATGACAAAATGGTGGCCTACACCGGTAACCCCGATTATCGGAGCACCATCCATAACCACATCACCCATTTCGATCTTGGCAAAGCCCAGGAGGAGATCCGGTCCGGTTACTTCCGGGACGAATTCGGTGTGGTTTGGAATAAAACCGGTGTGGATAAGGACATCGGCGTGATTGATTCCATCCTCCTGGAGGATCCGGAGGACCTGGCGAATTTTGTTTTCCCCGAAGTGGACGAAGCCCACGTCCGGGGCGTGATGGAGGCCCTGATGGCCACCGACCCCAATAACTTCCGGGTGGCTGGCATCGGATTCTCCCTGTTTGAACGGGCATGGACCCTGCGGGGCATGGAAAATCTGCTTTGCGATATGCTGGTGGATCCGGAATTTGTGGATGCCCTGCTGGATAAGATCGTGGAGCGGAACCTGAAGGTTCTGGATATCGCCCTGGAATACGACATCGACTGCTTCTATTTTGGGGATGACTGGGGCTCTCAAAAGGGACTCATCATGGGCCCTGCCACCTGGCGCACCTTCTTCAAACCCCGCCTCAAGAAGATGTACGATCGGGTACACGCCGCCGGCAAATACGTGGCCCAGCACTCCTGCGGGGATGTACGGGAGGTCATGGAGGACCTTTACGAGATCGGCCTGAATGTGTACCAGACCTTCCAACCCGAGATCTACGGCTACGATTATGCCGAAAAGCTCTACGGCAAGATCACCATTTGGGGCGGTATCAGCACCCAGCAGGCCCTCCCTTGCAAGACCCCGGAGGAGATCAGGGCAATTACCAGAGATATGCTTTCCCACTTCCCCGACGGCGGCCTGATTGCGGCCCCCACCCATTCGGTGCCCGGGGACGTGCCCCCGGAAAATATCGAGGCCATGCTTTCGGTTTTGATGCACTGACGAAAGGAGAACAAAATGACCTACAACGTTTTAGACTACGGCGCAGTTGCCGACGGGGCAACTCTGAATACCGCTGCCATCCAGGCGGCCATCGACGATTGCTCCTCCCAGGGAGGCGGCATGGTGCGGATCCCGGCGGGCAGATTTGTCACCGGTACCATCTGGCTCAAGAGCCATGTAAATCTGCACCTGGAACAGGGGGCGGAACTGATCGCAAGCACCGACCTTGCGGACTATAACGATAACGAGGCATATCCCCAAAATTTCTGGAGCCGGGAAGAACAGTGGAATGGTAAGCATTTGATCATTGCCCACGAGGTCACCGACGTATCCATCACAGGACAGGGGGTCATCAACGGCAGTGGGGATGCCTTCTTCGATGATCCGCATCCCATTTTCTACTACTGCTGGGACGAGGGAATCCAGGTGGCCCGGGACAAGGTCAATTTGCGCCCCGGTCAGCTGATCTGCTTCATCGAATCCAGCCACATCCAGGTAGAAAACATCACCATTCGCAACTCTCCCTGCTGGTGCTGCTTCTTCCACGGATGTGATTACGTGCAGGTTCGCGGCATCAAGGTGTTCAATGGCCATACGGCAGGGAACTCCGATGGCATCGATATCGACAGTTCCTCCCACGTAACGGTATCCGATTGTATCATCGACACCGGGGATGACGCTATTGCGGTGCGATGCTGTCCTACCAAACTGAAAAACAACACCAAGGTCTGCGAATACGTCACCATCACAAATTGCGTGTGTTCCGCCTATTCGGCGGGGGTCCGGATCGGGGTAGGGAATGGACTGCTTCGCTATCTGACCATTTCGGATATGGTGTTTTCCCATGCGGCCTGCCTCATCAACCTGGGGCTTTCCTACAACAACAATTCGGCATCCAATCTGGAACACATTTCCATTTCCAATATTCGTGCCGACTATACCAATTCGGTCATTCGAATCGGTGGCAATCGGGGGACTCTGCGGGATATGACGGTGGAAAACCTGGTGGCCAACGCCACTGCCGGGAGCTGCCTTGTGGCGCCGGAAAAAGGATTTGCCAGGGATCTGACCTTCCGCAATATCAAAATTCATTACAAGAACAAGTACGCTCCTGAGGAAATGACCGATGCCATTTTGAAGGAGAGAAAATCGATCCTGTTCCACGTGAAGGGTGTTCCTGATCTTGAGATACAAAATCTCAAGGTCACGGTCGAACCCGGCGAGGAAGACAGTTGGCAGGGCAGGGTCGTGGTGGAGGATTGTCCCGATGCCCGGCTGCAGGACGTGCGGTAACCCAATCGAATACCCAAAAGGGAGTGCTTCGGCACTCCCTTAAAATATTTTCCAATTACCCCTTGACATGGTAGGTAATAAGGCGGCGGGACACCGCCGATCCCAATAGATAGGATCCCCGAAATGGGGGAGAAGGAGGACAACGTGATCTACCTGGACAATGCCGCAACCACAAAAATGAGCAGAACGGCCATCGAAGCTATGCTGCCCTACATGAACGATATATACGCCAATCCATCCAGCCTGCACACCCCCGGACAGAAGGCCAAGGAAGCCCTGGAACTGGTCCGGGAACGGGTGGCGACGGTGCTGGGGTGCGAGCCCCGGGAAATTTACTTTACCTCCGGCGGCAGCGAGGCCGATAACCAGGCCATTCTTTCCGCCGCCCGGCAGGGGGCACGCTGGGGCAAACGGCACATTATTTCCACCGCCTTCGAACACCACGCGGTGCTCCATACCCTGGAAAAGCTGCAGGAGGAAGGCTTTGAAGTCACCCTGCTGCCGGTGGGCGAGGAAGGCATCGTCACCCCGGAGCAGGTGGCAGAGGCCATCCGGGGGGATACCGCCCTGGTGAGTGTGATGTACGCCAACAACGAGATCGGCACCATCCAGCCCATTGGAGAGATCGGCAAGCTTTGCCGGGAAAGGGGCGTCCTCTTCCACACCGATGCGGTGCAGGCGGTGGGACACATCCCGGTGAACGTGGTCACCGACCGGGTGGATCTGCTCTCCCTTTCGGCCCACAAATTCCATGGCCCCAAGGGGGTGGGGGTGCTCTACGCCCGAAAGGGCATCCGCCTGCAAAACCTTATCCACGGCGGAGCTCAGGAGCGGGGCAAACGGGCTGGCACCGAAAATCTGCCCGCCATCATGGGTATGGCTGCCGCTTTGGAGGAGGCGGTTTTGAAACTTCCCTTCCAATCGAAACAGGTCGCCGACCTGCGGGACCGGCTCATCGACGGGCTGTCCCGGATTCCCCATTCTGTCCTGAACGGCAGCCGGACCTCCCGCCTGCCGGGAAACGTGAGCTTCTGCTTTGAGGGGATCGAGGGGGAATCCCTCTTGCTCCTGTTGGATGACCGGGGCATCGCCGCCTCCTCGGGCTCGGCCTGCACCTCCGGCTCTCTGGATCCCAGCCACGTGCTGCTGGCCATCGGTCGGGTGCATGACGTGGCCCATGGCTCCCTGCGGCTGACCCTGTCGGACGAAACTACAGAGAAAGACGTTGATACCACCATCGCCGCCGTCACCGATGTGGTGGCCCATCTCCGCAGCATGTCCCCCGTCTGGCGGGATCTGGAAAGCGGCAAAAAAGAATTCATCATCAAGTGAGGTAACAAGGATATGGCATTATACAGCGAAAAAGTCATGGATCATTTCCGTAACCCCCGGAACGTGGGTGCCCTTGCCGATCCCGACGGCGTGGGAGAGGTGGGCAACGCCAAATGCGGCGATATCATGAAGATCTATCTGAAGGTGGAGGGGGACGTCATCGCCGACGTGTCCTTCGAGACCTTCGGCTGCGGCAGCGCCATCGCCGCCAGCAGCATGGCCACCGAGCTCATCAAGGGCAAACCCATCGCCGATGCCCTCACCCTGACCAACAAGGCGGTGGTGGAGGCTCTGGACGGACTTCCCGGTCACAAAATCCACTGTTCGGTGCTGGCGGAGGAGGCCATCAAGAAGGCCCTGCAGGATTATTTTGAGCGCAACGGCATAGAGTATGACCGCTCCCTCTTCCCCGACTGCGAAAACTGCGACCACTGCAGCCACCATTGACGGGGCTTGCCATTCTGACAAAAATGGCGTATAATGAATCGAGAAAGCAAAGGAGGATGGGGACATGATGATTTCCACACGGGGGCGCTACGCCCTGCGGGTCATGCTGGACCTGGCGGAACACCGGGAGGAAGGCTATATCGCCATGAAGAACGTGGCTCAGCGGCAGGGCCTTTCCCTCAAGTACATGGAAAAAATTATGCCCGCCCTGTCCAAAAGCCACTTTGTAGAGGGCATCCAGGGGAAAAGCGGCGGCTACCGCCTGTCCCGGGCCCCGGAGGAGTACCGGGTGGGGGACATCCTGCGCCTGGCAGAGGGTGACCTGGCCCCGGTGGCCTGTGCCGGCTGCACCGGCGGCGAATGCGACCGCTCCGGGTCGTGCCGCACCAAACCCATGTGGCAGGAATTCCATGACCTGGTGAACGGATACTTCGATGGCATCACCCTGGCGGATCTTTTGAAATAACATCGTAAAAAGAAAACGAGGAGCGCCAAGCTCCTCGTTTTTTATATGGTTCAGAATTCCGGCACGATCACCGCTTCTCCGTCCTGCATGGCGGAGATGTGGGCACAAAGCCCGGCGGCGGTGATGTTAGCCCCCAGAACTTCGTCGATCCAGGGCTTGCGGTTTTCCAAAATGCTGGTGACAAATTCGTGGACCAGGTGGGGGTGGCTGCCGTGGTG
>JAFYNU010000257.1 GCA_017547975.1 Clostridia bacterium | reverse complement strand
GGCCTTGGAGTTGCCAACGAACCGGGCAATCAGGTTCAGGGCATTGCGGTCGGCATTGTCTTCGCTGATGAGCTTTTTGGCAAAACGGCGGGCACGGGGGCCGGTGAAGTTCATGGTATCCACTTCGATATCCATGTCGGCTTCCATCGCCGGGCCGAAGACCTCCTCAAACTGCAGGGTGGTCACTTCATCCATCTGCATGGCCTTGAAAATGCCCCAAACGTCGCTGACGGCAACCAGCTTGCCTTCGTGCTTCAGGTCCCGGGTGGGATAGCTTTCTTCCGGCATGGCTTTGCCGCTGTCGGTGCGGGCAAAGGAGGCATAAACCACCTTCTTGCCCTTGCGGGTTTCCTCCGGCAGGCCGCCGTAGATCATGGCCAGCCAGAAGCTGCGGGCGGTCTGACGATCGTCTTCCAGGTTCTTGTCGGCGCTGATCATGGGCAGGTAGCTTCTCTTGTGCCATCTGATATCCAGGTGGGGAGTGAGGGCAGTCTTGTCCTTGCGGATCATGCTGCGGATCCGTCTGGAATAGTGTTCGTAGAAGACGCCGAAGCTGTCGCCGGTTTCGGCAAACTTGGGAATTTCCGACAGGGCCACGCAATAGAGGGCCTGGTAGCAGGAAATTTCGTAGCGGGAGTATTCGTCATTGCTGACCACTTCGGGGGCACCAACTTCGGCACCGGCCCGGAAGAATTCCTTCACGTCGGTAAGGGATCCATCGGCCAGAATGGCATCCTTCACTTCGGGGTTGATGCCCCAGAAGGTCAGGGTGTAGGCGGAACCCGATTCGTCGTCGGCACCGCCGGCTTCCGACAGGGAGAGGATCTTGCGGGACAGGTTGGTCATCAGGTAGGGACGGGCCTTGTCGAAGGCCTTTTCAATGACGTCCTTCACCGAATCTTCGCTCTGATCCTTTTCCAGGGCGGTAAGCACGTGCAGGTCCAGCTTATCGGCTTCTTCCGCGGCGATATCCTTGATGTTGCGGGCAACCACGCTTTCCCGGAAGAGCTGACCCATGGTGGCGTTGCGTTCTTCCTTCATGGCCTTTTCGCTCTTCTTATGCAGGGTCTTCTTGGTGGCGGCTTCCCGGGCTTCGTTGGCGATCTTGTAAAGCGAATCAAAAATGCCGTTGTAAACACCGTTGTCGTTGCTGTCGGAGCAATTGAAGCGGAGGGATTCGTAAAGCTCCCGCTTTTCCTCGGCGGTGGCGCACAGATAGACAGCCGCCTCGGCGGAGTTGTTGTGGCGCTTTTCTTCCATAGCCAGGATTTCCTTGCCCAATTCCTTGGTGATGTCTTCCAGGCTGTCAAAGAGGCGTTCGTACTGCTCAATCAGGCTGTTCAAACGCTTGATCAGTTCTTCAAACACAACCGCAATGGCCTTGTCGTCCCGGTAGGTGGTGATCAGCTTCTTCTGTTTGGTGGACTTCATGAAGTAGTCTTCCCGGAAGCTTCTCTTCTTGCCGCCCTTGGCATTGCCGGCCCGCTCGGCGGCGGTTTCAATGGTTTCCTTGGTTTCGGGCAGGTCGTAGGCCTTTTTGAAGTAATCGTTGATTTTCTTGATTCCCAGCTTGGCCTTGCTGGAACGGTCATCCATTTCCAGCTGCAGGGCGGCGCGGAACTTATAAAGCAACAGCCGCACAGCCAAAGGATGGGCAATACTGCCATTCTGGGTTACCAGACGGCGGATGTTCCATTCGTTTTCACTGGACAGAGCGGAGTTCAGGTCATCCGGCAGGATGGACTGGACGATGGAGCTCTTCAACAGAATGATACGTTCATTGACGGTATCCAGATAGTTCTTCAGGGCGGTTTCATTGGTGGTAACCCGGCCTGCCAGTTCCTTTTTCAGCTGTTTTTCGGTGACACCGGCATTGTTGGCCTTGGTGACGATTTCGCTGTCCTTCTGGATAATGCTCAGAATGCGTTCGTGGACGATGCCGTAAAAGTCGTCTGCACGGTCGATACGGGTGCCGTCTTCGGTTACGTCGGTGATAGCCTTTTGCAGGAAGTTGAAGCGGTTGGCGCCTTCGGCCAGCAGGTTTTCCACCGTGGCAATGAAATGATCCTGGCGGGACAGGGGCTTGAGGGTGGGATCCACCTTCATCTGGGCCTTGTTTTCCGCATCGGCCTTGTTGAAGTCTTCGTCCACCACGGTCCACAGGTCGCTGATGGATTCCACCGTGGCACGGGTGCCGCAGTATTCCACCAGGTCTTCGTAGGGGTAAACGATCTTGCTGGCACCTACACCGCCGTACAGGGGCTTGCCGTCCCCGTCGATGACGGTGAGGATGGCGTTGTCTTCCCGGGAGTCACCGGCGGCGGTGATGGGAGAATAGACCTGCATATAGGTGGCGGTGGTCATCAGGCGCTTGTAATCCTCCAGGGATTTCAGCACCATGCCGCGGCTGTTGATGTCGTCCACGAAGAAGATAAAGTCAAAGGGCTTTTTCTGCACGTTGCCCCGGTCCTTTTTGCTGTCGAAAAGGGGCAGGATCTGCATATTGATGGCGTCGGCGGAGGGGTCGTCCGACAGGCAGACCTGGTTGATGGCGTTGAGTTCCTTCAGGGCCGCGTAGGCATTGGCATACATGCTTTCCTTCTGCACCGGGGAGGGGTTGGTGTCCCGGAACAGATCGGGCAGAGCAAAGAGGCCACGGACGATGACTTCGCCGCCGTAGTGCTTGCGGATATACTGACGCAGGAAGAGGGCGGTCTGCAGGTACATACCCGAACCGGTGCCGCCTGCAAAGGAGGAGACGATCATAATGCGGAAGTTGCTGGGTTCCACTTCGCCCCGGGCAATCTGCAGTTCCCGGATGGCATTATCCAGCTTGCCGATGCGGCCCGAGCTGCAGGTTTCCGCAAAAGCCAGGCGGGACAGGGGACGAACCTGACCGGCACCCTTGATCATGTTGCGGCCCTTCAAAAGGGCGTTGTCGGGGAACCAATCTTCCCAACCGTCCAGATCGGCCAGATACTGGCGAACCGACATTTCCCGGCTGGTGTAGATGACCTGAAGTCCTTCCACCCCATCCCAGCCGCCGTCGGTGTCAAATCCGACGAACTGCACGTTGGGGTCATTGGTGTTGATCAGGCGCTTGACCCGTGCTACGATTTCGCAGCCGGTGCCGCCAAGGCCAACCAAAAGGGTTTTAATAGCCATATTGTTTTCCTCTCTCTTTCGATTTTGGATATATTTTGAATTTGAAATTTATTCGTCGCCGTAAAGATAAATCTGGCAGCTGCGGTAGTTGGGATCTGCCGATACCACAAGCGCCGTGCCGGGGAAGATGGGCCATTTTTTGGTGCCCTCTTCAAAGGCATCCACCGAACTGCGATGGATGTGAACCGG
>JAFYNU010000256.1 GCA_017547975.1 Clostridia bacterium | reverse complement strand
GCTTACAAGCAAAGTAAATCCGCCGTGGCGAATTTCGAAGAACAGCTCACCGCCATTGATAACGATGCCACCCTCACCGACGAGGAAAAGGTTGCAAAAAAGGAAGAGGTCACCGCCTCCCCCGCCTATGTCACAGCTGTTGCTACCCATGAATCCAACAAGGCCGCCATCGCCACCCTGGGAGTCTCCCCCGAGGGAGTCGACCAGGCCATCATCGAAAAGCAGTTCACCATCGCCGAACTGGAAGGCAGTCTGTTCCTTCTGGAAGAGAGCCTGGAGGGCCTTGGTACCAGCCTGGATGACCTGGATAACACCATCCAGGAAACCGAAAACTCCCTCCAGCAGATCAAGGACGGAGAAAAGGCCATTGAAGAAGGCATTGCCCAAATTGACAGCGGCATGATGCAGTTGGAAGCTGCCGCCGCCCTGCTTTCCGCCCAAAAGGCCTCCGGCCTTCTGGAGCTGGCTTCTGCCTCTGCCGAAATTGCCAGCAACAGCGCCGCCCTCACCGCCGGGATGACCCAGATTGAAGCCGGTTTCGATACCATTGAGGCCAACCGGGAAACCGCATTGGATCAGGCTGACCTGAATGAAATCCTGACCCTGGAAATGCTCACCGGCATCCTCACCGCCCAAAACTTCTCCATGCCCGCCGGTTATATCACCGAAGAAGGCGTTTCCTACATGGTTTCGGTTGGCGATCCCATCGCCACCGAAAAGGAGCTTTCCAATCTGCTCCTCTTTGACATGGGAATGGAGGGCGTGGACCCCGTCCGGCTTTCCGACGTGGCGGAGATTTTCCGCACCGACAACGCCGCCGATACCTACGCCAAGCTCGGTATCCAGGACAGTTTGATGCTGACCTTTGAAAAACAATCCAACTATGCCACCGCCCAGGTTACCGATAACATCGAAGCCCGTTTCGACGAACTGGAAGACGAATACGACGGCCTCCGCTTCGTTTCCTTGATGAACCAGGGGGATTACATCTACCTGATCGTGGAATCCATCCTGAAGAGCCTTGGTCTTGGCGCCCTCTTCTCGGTGATCATTCTCTTCATCTTCCTCAAGGACCTGCGTCCCACTGTAATCACTCTCTGTTCCATCCCCATCAGCGTCATTTTTGCCATCGTATTGATGTACTTCTCCGGGGTTACCTTGAATATGATTTCCCTTTCGGGTCTTGCGGTATCGGTTGGTATGTTGGTGGACAACTCGGTTGTGGTCATCGAAAACATCTATCGTCTTCGTGCCAAGGGCGTTTCAGCCATCAAATCCGCCGCCTCCGGTGCCGCCCAGGTAGCCGGTGCGGTTACCGCCTCCACCCTGACCACCGTCTGCGTCTTCCTGCCCATCGTATTTGTGGAGGGCATCACCAAACAGCTCTTCACCGACCTGGCTCTCACCATGGGATATTCCCTGATGGCATCCCTGATCGTATCCCTGACCCTGGTTCCCGCCATGGCCAGCGGTATGCTGAAGAAGGACAAGCAAACCAAGGATTACGTTCTGCCCATTATGCTTCGCGGTTACCAAAAGGCCCTGCGTTGGAGCTTGAAACACAAGGCCATCGTTTTGATTGCCTCCCTGGTACTGCTGGCAGGTTCTGCCGCACTGGTGTTGGTTCGCGGCTTCAGCTTTATGCCCACGGTGGAAATGCCAAGCGTCACCGCCACCCTTGCCATGCCGGAGGACGTTACCATGGAGGAAGCGGTGGAATACGCCGACACCGTGTTGGAACGCATGGAAGATATGGACGAAATTGATACGGTAGGCGCCATGATGTCCGCCACCTCCGACGGACTCAACCTTACCTCCCTGATGTCCGCAGGGAGCGGCAAGTTTGACGTGACCATGTACATCAACCTAAAGAACGAGCAACCCGCCACCCCTGCCATCACCGCAAAAATAGAAGCCCTCACCGAAGGACTGCCCTGCACCCTGTCGGTTTCCTCCTCCATGATGGATATCAGCATGCTCACCGGCAGCGGTGTTTCGGTCAACCTGTACTCCAACGATCAGGAGGCTTTGATGAACGCCGCCGCCATCCTGGCGGATGCCATGGATGACATTGAGGGCGTGAAAGAAGTTTCCAACGGCTTGGAAGATACGGTTCCCGCCATCCACATTGCCGTGGACCGCAACAAAGCCATGTCCAAGGGTATTACGGTTGCCCAGATCTTTATGGAGCTTTCGGGGGTTCTGCCCGAAAGCACAACCGGCTCCAGCATGACCCTGGATGGGGAAACCCTGGGGATCATCCTGGAAAAGCAGGAGGAAAAGGTTCTGGAGCTTTCCGACCTGGAGGATTATACCTTCACGGTTACCAAGCAGGACGGCACCACCGCAGAATTCCCCCTTTCCGACGTGGCCACCATTGAAGAAACCACCAGCCTCCCCTCCCTGTCCCGGGCCAATCAGCGTCGGCTCATGACGGTTGCCGCTACCCTGGAGGATGGCTACAACGTCACCCTGGTTTCCTCCGACGTGGAGGATGTGCTTTCCGGCCTGGATCTCGGCTCGGGTGTCAGCTACGAGATCAGCGGCGAAAACGAAGCCATTATGGAAGCCATCGAACAGCTGCTTCTCATGCTACTTTTGGGCATTATCCTGGTCTACCTGGTCATGGTGGCCCAGTTCCAGTCGCTGAAGGCTCCCTTTATCGTCCTCTTCACCATTCCCCTTGCCTTCACCGGCGGCTTCCTGGCCCTGTGGATTGCGGGAATGGAGCTGAGTGTCATCGGTCTCATCGGCTTTATCATGCTGGTGGGTATCATCGTCAACAACGGTATCGTTTTGGTGGACTACGTCAATCAGCTCCGGCTGGAGGGGCTCCCCATGCAGGAAGCCATTGTGGAGGCGGGTGTCACCCGTATGCGCCCCATTCTGATGACCTCCATCACCACCATTCTGGGTCTTTTCGACATGGCCTTCGGCAAGGGTCTCGGAACCTCCCTGACCGCCCCCATGGCCCTGGTCTGCATCGGCGGTCTGACCTACGCCACCACCATGACCCTGTTTATCATCCCCTGCATCTACGCCATCACCAGCAAGAAGGAGCTTCGCAAGGTGGACGAAGCCGAGCTTGTAACGGTGGATTTCTAATCAAAACCAAAAGGACTTCGGAGTCAATCCGAAGTCCTTTTTTCACCCTTCAATCTGCTTGGAAAGAAAACTTGCCACCGTTCCCGCTATTTTCGATTCGGTTTCGGTGCAGTAGCTGAAATTCTCCCCTTCTTTGGATACAAACAGCACGCATCCTGAAACGTCACCCCCGGCGGTGATGGGCACCGCCGCCGAAATGCGAAAATCCGACCCTTCGGAGGTGACGGGGCACAGCTCCTCCCCCGCCTCCACCCGGTAGCTCCGTCGGCTTTCCATGATCTTTTCCAGTGTCAGGGATACCTTCTTCTCCAAAAGCTCCCGTTTGGCACTTCCCGCCGCCGCGGTGATAATATCCCGGTCGCAGACCACAGCCGGAATGCCGGTGGTCTTGAAAATGGTTTCACAAAGCTGGGAGGAAAACAGGGTCAGCTCCCCCATGGGGGAATACTTTTTGAATATGACTTCCCCGTCCGACTTGGTAAAAATTTCCAGCGGGTCCCCCTCGCGGATCCGCATGGTGCGGCGGATCTCTTTGGGAATCACAACACGACCGAGGTCATCGATACGTCTAACTATTCCGGTGGCTTTCATATATAAATCTCCTCATCACATTTCGTAGGGGAGGGGTTCCATCCCCTCCCTTTTATCGAGATGAAACCGTACGGGAGGGCGCAGAGCCCCTCCCCTACAACTTATTTTTCAAATTGTGCTGTTAGTATCTGTAAATCAAGGAGATTTATTCACAAAAGAATGCTTGAGAATTGTTGTATTCCTTGAATTCTGCATCAAAGAGCTTGTTTCTTACTTTTCCTTCTTTGCAAGGTTGAAGTCTCCCCTTTGTCATGATATAATGAATCTGTGTTCTTTCGTATTTTTTCCTTAATGGGAGGTTATTTATGAGCCAATGCAAACACGTGGTCATCTTTGGCCTGGATGCCATCGGGACCTTTATTCAAAACGTCGAAACCCCTGAGCTGGACCGCATTTTCGGGAGCGGCGCCTATACCTATCGTGCCCTTTGCGCCCCCTGTACCGGCAGTCCCGAAGGTTGGGGCTCCATTCTCACCGGAACCGCCCCCAAAGCCCACGGTCTTTACTGGCCGGTTTACGCAAACGATCCCACCCGTCTTCAGCCGACCGTCTTTTCCCACATCCGCAAGGCCATGCCGGATGCCGTTATGGGAAGCTTTTGCGAATGGACCGACCTGAATCAATATATCATCGAGGACGGTCTCGGAATCCACAAACGCGATCTCAACGGCCAGGCGTTGGTGGATCATGCCTGTGCCTTCCTTGCCGAAAACAAGCCCGAATTCCTTTTCACATATTTCGAAATTCCCGACGACCGTGGCCATACCTACGGTTTCGGTACCATTCCCTACTATAACGGCATCCGGGATTGCGACCGATACGTGGGCCAACATTACGATGCCGCAGAAAAGGCGGGCATGACCCTGGAAAACACCCTGTTCATTGCCGTTGGTGACCACGGCGGACTGAATTACGCCCATGGAGGCATGAGTGATTCCGAAAAATACGTTTATCTGGCGATTGCCGGGTGCGGGGTGGAGCCGGGTGATCTTGGAGAAATCAGCCTTCGGGACACGGCAGCCATGGTCCTTCACGCCCTGGGTATCCCGCTTCCCGATTTCGACCCCGCCGGTTGGACCGCCCAGATCCCCCAGGGGCTTTTCACCGACGATTCCGGCTGTGCCTATACCCCGGTAACGGTCCTCCACCGCAATCAACCGGCACAGCTGCCCTGGGACACCGCGCCCATTGCCTACCGCGGGGAAGAGGGCATCGGTACTCTGCTGGGCGACAAGGCTCCCATTTTGGCGCTGTGCTTTGACGATGATCTTTCGGATGCCACGGGGAATTATCAGACCGTTCCCTGTTACCGGGACGGTGCCCCCACCGTTACCCGAAAGTACGGCGGCAAGGGCATCCGCCACGTACCGGGCGGTATTCGCGGCAACGCCATTCTTTACGAGCGGGACGGCTACCTTTCCATCCCCAATTTTACCCCGGGAAACGGCAGTTTCAGCGTTGCCCTGTGGTTCCGGCTGGAGCATGAATGGTACCGCGACCAATCCACCGACACGGTATTTTCCACAAAAAGCTACGCAAACCGCAACAGCGACGGCGTTTCCCTGCAGATCGGTGACAGCACCATTACCCTGCACCTGCAAAGCGGAGATGCGGCGGCATTGCTTGGCCGGAACGAAACCGATATCCGCGTGGGAGCTCACACCTTCCCCGAAGCATTCAACGGCGGATGGATACACCTGATCCTTTCGGTAGACCGGGAAAACCGAATTTACCGTCTTTATTGCGGATTTGAAGAGCTTGGTTCCGAAGCCATCCCCTCCTCCCTTGACGGCAGAAGCCTTGACGGATGCGGCGAGCTTCGCATTGGGCACCAAACGCCTTCCACCGATTGCAGTGCCATTACCAATCAATACATGATGGACGACTTTTTGTGGTTCGACCGCGCCTTGACCCCGGAGGACGTGGCTCTGCTCCGTTCCTGCTATTACCGTTGACCCGATTTTATCCTGCCAATAGGGAGATGAAAGGAGAATCATTCCATGGCAAAACAAACCCTCATTTTCGGCGACAGCTATTCCACCTTTGAAGGCTATATTCCCCAAGGCTATGCCATTTACTACCATGCCGGTCATTCCGACACCGACGTAACCCGTGTAGAGGAAACCTGGTGGCACCAGGTTTCCGAAAGGGCGGGGCTGAATCTGGTTCAAAACAACAGCTGGTCGGGCTCCACTATTGGCTACACCGGCTACGGCAACACCGATTGTTCCCACTCCTCCTCCTTCATTTATCGTCTGCGGAAGCTTCGGGAGGAAGGATTTTTCGCCAGGAATCCCATTGACACCGTTTTCGTTTTCGGCGGCACCAATGACAGTTGGTCGGATGCGCCGCTGGGAGAATCCATGCCGGAGGGCCAGAAGGAAGCAGATCTTTTTTCGGTTTTGCCCGCCATTTCCTATTTCCTTTCGGATTTGAAAAAGACTCTGCCGGAAGCGGATATCTACTGTCTGGTGAATACCGAATTGAAACCCGAGATTACATCCGAACTGCAATCTGCCGCCCTCCGGGCGGGAATTTGCCCCATTGTCTTCTCTCAGATTGATAAGCTTTGCGGCCACCCCACCATCCAGGGCATGAAGGATATTGCAGATCGTGTTTTGGCGGAAATGAAATAAAGGAGGATTGCTTTATGTGCCAGGTCACCCGGTTTTCCGATTGCTTCCTGACCTTTGAGGACAACGTCCTGACCATTGGCAATTCCTGCATTGCCCGGCGCTTTGACGCAAGACGCGGCGCTTTTCTTTCCCTCACCGACTACCTGGGCAATCGGGAATACCCCGACAATACCCCTCTGCATATTCCTGCCATCGACCTGACCCAGGCGGAAATTTCACTTTCCTCCTGTGTGGACACTCATTTTGGAGCAAGCGAGGATTTTCTCACCGCCCGCCTCACCTACCAACAGGGAGAAACCCATCTGACCATCACCTTCTCGGTATTCCCCGGTCTTCCATTCCTTCAAACCGGTATGACTCTGACAAGTTCCGGCGGCAGCTTTGCTCCCGTTATTCAGCCACCCCAAGCCCTGTCGGAGACCCCTTTTGACCAAAGCCAAATGCTGGATTCGGTCACCTTCGGCGGTAAGCACCGCCGCATGACCGCCTACTCCCTGTACGATTTTTCCGACCACCGCAGCCAGC
>JAFYNU010000255.1 GCA_017547975.1 Clostridia bacterium | reverse complement strand
TTTGTAACGGCGCAGAATGGTTTCATCCCGGGCTTCCAGGAACATCACCGAATACTCCGTACGGTTTTCGTCCAGCCGGTCAAAGGCTTCCAAAAGACCCTCCGGACCGGTCCGCAGGGTACGAATGTCCACCACCACCGCCGTCTTGGCATAGCGTTCTCCCCCCGCCCGGCAAAGATCGGCCAGAACCGGTACCATATCCGCCGGGATATTATCGGCGCAATAAAATCCCAGATCTTCCAGCACCACCACAGCCCGGCTTTTTCCGGCCCCCGAAAGGCCGGTCACAATTAAAAATTCCACGGCTTACTCCCCTTCCGAAAAATCGCCCAGAAGTTCCACTTCCCGTTCCAGCATGACCTCAAACTCCGCCATGACCCGTTCTTGTACGTGCCGGATCAGACGATACACGTCGGTGGAGGTGGCACCCCCCACGTTGACGATAAAGCCTGCATGCTTGGGCGAAACCTCAGCGCCTCCGATCCGGGTTCCCTTGAGCCCCGCATCCTGAATCAGCTTCCCGGCAAAATGTCCCGCCGGCCGTTTGAAAACCGACCCGGCGCTAGGAAATTCCAGGGGCTGAGATGCCTTGCGTTTTCCCGAAAGCTCCCGCATGGTGTTCCAGATTTCTTCTTTTTTCCCTTCCTTCAGGGCAAAGACCGCACCCATCACGATCATATCAGGGTTCTCTTTATAAACGCTTTCCCGATAGCCATAGCGATGATCGGCCAGAGCAAGCTCATGACGGCGGCCATCCTTCCAGAAAATGCTCTTTTCCAAAACGCCATCCATCGTACCGCCGTAGGCTCCGGCATTCATGTAGACGGCACCGCCCACACTGCCGGGGATGCCGTGGGCAAATTCCAGGCCGGTGAGACCTGCTTCGGCGGCGGCAACCGCCGTTTTAGAAAGCATCGCCCCTGCGAAAGCATACACCCGGTTGCCCTCCACCCGAATCTCCACGTTGTCCTTGGCCGGGTGGATCACCACCCCATGATATCCCCGGTCGGATACCAGGAGGTTACTGCCGTTACCGATGATTTTACGCTCCATTCCCTGGCTGAGGGTCAGTGCGGTCATCCATTCCTCTTCGTTACGTACCGTCACCAAAAGAGCAATATTTCCCCCGGTGCGGAAGGTGGTCACCCGGGATGCGGGTACATCCGCCTGGACCTCTATATGTAAGGCTGTCAGTTTTTCCAAAAGTTCGGAAATGGTCATAGCAAAACATCCTCATTTCTTCCTTGCGGAATCGCTCCCGCTTTCGATACCCTTATTATAACAAACTGCGGCTTATTTTTGAAGATGTAATTTGGAGATTTTCGCCGGGGGGCTTCATTTTTTCCATCGAAATCCCGATTGCAACAAAGTTTTGCGTGACATTTTCCCCTACGTATGCTATTGTTTTTCCATAAGGAGGGATTCATCCAAATGCACAGCTTTCCAAAAAATCTGAAAACCATTCGTCTGGGCAAAAAACTGACCCAGGACGCCCTGGCTGAAATGCTCCACGTCACCCGTCAAACGGTAAGCAGTTGGGAACGTGGCCGCAGTGAGCCCGACCTGGAAACGCTTGGCGTGCTGGCGAAAACGTTGGAGGTGCGGGTGGAGGATCTGATCTACGGCCCCAGGCGGCCTGCCTCCCGGACAATTAAATCTTCTGCCATCCTGTGGACGGCGGTAAGCTTTCTTGTCGCCGCCACCGGGCTGATTCTGGAATTCACTCTGTTTCCCCACCTGGACCGGTTGCGAATCACCGAATATATTCACTATGCCTTTGAATATCGATTTGCACTCCCCCAGCTTTGGAGTCTTTCCTGGGGCATCTTTTTCATCTCCATCCTGGCCCTGTGGCGTACCTTTCCGGTGGGCGGAAGGTGGCGATGGGTCTTTTGGCTCTCCGGAGGGCTTCTGTCCCTGCCCGGACTTCTGATCACCCTGGAATGTCTCCTGTCGGTCTTTTCCCCCAATTCGTTTTATCGATTGACCCGGTACGTAATCCTTTACGGATACGATACTCTGCGGCCCCTTTTCATGTGGATTATGCCCTTCCTGGGAGGAATTCTGGTGCGGTTGGGGTTTGAAAAGCAAAACTGACCTTCTCAAAAGAGGACCTTTGGGTTCTCTTTTTTTGCAAGAAAAATCCGCCAAATTCAAACTTTCTGTTGCATCCAGCCACCGTATCTGTTATAATCCGATTAATCTTTACTTTTTCTTTACCAAGGAGGATATCGGATGCGTAAATTTGCCTGGGTTTTGCTTCTTGCTCTCTGCCTGTGCCTTTGCGGGTGCAAAAAGACTCCCCACGAACCGGAGGTCCGGGAGATCAACGGGAAGCAATACGTAGAAACCTTCTATGATGATTTCGACGGCCGCAAGCTGGATACCACCAAGTGGGAGCTTTGCCCCGAATGGCAGCGCCAGGATGCCGGCGGCTACTGGGATCACGATATGATTTCCCTGAAGGACGGCAATCTGGTGGTGCGGGCCGCCCTGGAAGACGGTGTTCCCAAAAGCGGTGCCATTCGTTCCAAAGGGCTTTTTTCCCAGAACCAGGGATATTTTGAGATCCGTTGTACCCTGCAAACCGCAAAGGGCTACTGGTTTGCCTTCTGGCTGATGGATGAAAACATGCAAAGCGTGTCGGGCAATGGCGCCGAAGACGGAGCCGAGATCGACATCATGGAAAGCCACGATATCACAGGCTGCATCAACCACGCCATCCATTGGGACGGATACGAGAATTTTCACAAGAGCGAATCCATGGCCCACTACGACCCCGCCATGTACGAAGGCTACCACACCTACGCCCTGGAGTGGACCGACAGCGAATACATCTTCTACGTGGATGGGGTGGAATCCTGGCGCACCAGCTATCCCGGCATGTGCCAGAATCCCCTCTATTTGAAGATTTCTTCCGAATTCGGGACCTGGGCCGGTTCTTATGACCCTGCGGAGCTTCCTTCCGACGTTTTTGTGGACTATGTGAAGGTTTTTGCGGTCGCTCCGGAAAATGCGGAATAACCCTTTGCACTGCAAAGTTTTTTGAATTTCCCTCTTTTATTTTTCCTCACAATATGGTATAATCGATATGTTAAAGAGCATGAGGCATTGTGCCGAAGAAAGGTTTGTTCCCAACAGGGGGCCACGGATTTATGAACATTGCAATTATCGCCCACGACAAAAAGAAAGAACTGATGGTTCAGTTTTGCATTGCCTATTGCGGTATTCTTGCAGCCCACAACCTCTGTGCCACCAGTACCACCGGTAAGTTGGTATCGGAAGCCACCGGTCTTCCTGTAACCCGTTTCCTTTCCGGTCCCCAGGGCGGCGACCAGCAGATCAGCGCCAGAATCGGTTATAACGAAATCGACCTGGTTCTTTTCTTCCGGGATCCTGTCTCGCCCGAAGAGCGGGAACCCGACCTTGCACCTCTTTTGAAGCTTTGCGATATCTACAACATTCCCGTTGCCACCAACGTGGCCACCGCCGAAGTCCTGATCCAGGGGCTCGCCAGGGGCGACCTTGGCTGGCGTGACATCGTTAACCCCAAGAAGGGTGCGATTCTCTGATCCACCAGACTTTTTCCACCCTGCGGAAATACCCTTCCGCAGGGTTCTTTTTTCGAAAATTGCGAGAAATACTTGCATATTCCCCCGGGTATGGTATAATAACACTATATGTCAATCTAACGAAAGGGGGCGGGCTTTATGGCAAAGATCGTGGCAGTCGCCAACCAAAAAGGCGGCGTAGGCAAAACCACCACAGCGGTCAACCTGGCAGCCGTTCTCCATCACAAAGGGGTCAAGACCCTGCTTCTCGACCTGGATCCCCAGGCCAACTCTTCCACCGGTTACGGCATTTCCCACGGACACCGCTCCGCTTCCATTTACGACGCCATGCTTGGAGACGCAGACGCCGTAAGCCTGATCCGGCACACTCCCTACGGGGACTGCATCCCCTCCAACATGAATCTGGCCGGGGTCAATCTGGAGCTTGCCGGCGAAGAAGACCGGGCTTACCGGCTTCGCAAAGCCCTGGAATCCCTCCGGGAGATTTACGAATACATCATCATCGACTGTCCCCCCTCTCTGGAGCTCCTGACGGTAAATGCCCTGTGTGCCGCCGATTCGGTACTGGTGCCCCTGCAGTGCGAATACTACGCCCTGGAAGGGCTTGGGGAGTTGGTTTCCACCATCCGTATGGTTCGAAAGGGACTCAACAGCCACCTGGAAATCGAAGGCATTCTGTTCACCATGTTCGACAGCCGCACCCGGCTTGCCCTGCAGGTGGTAAGCGAAGTCAAAAAGCACTTCCCCGACAAGGTTTACAAAACCTCCATCGCCCGAAACGTCCGCCTAAGCGAAGCCCCCAGCCACGGGAAACCGGTCCTTTATTACGACCGTTTTTCCAAAGGGGCCGACAATTATCAGCGCTTGGCAGAGGAGTTTCTGGCCCGCAACAGCACCACATAAGAAAGGCTTGATCATTTATGGCAGAGAAAAAAGAATCCCGCTCTTCCCGTCCCCGCGGGGGCTTGGGAAGTGGACTGGGTGACATATTGGGCATTTCCTACGGGTTCGAGGAACCTGTGGAACCCTCCAAGGTTTCCACCATCCGTCTTTCCCGGATTGAACCCAACCGCAACCAACCCCGCAAGCTCTTTGACGACGAAACCATCGCCGCTCTGGCCGAAAGCATCCGCCAGAACGGTGTCATCACCCCCATTGCTCTGCGTTCTTTGGGCAATGATCGCTACATGATCATCGCCGGTGAACGCAGATGGCGGGCCGCCAAGCTTGCCGACCTGACCGAGATTCCCGCCATCGTGTTGGATGCCGACGACGAAAAATCCGCCGTCATGGCCCTGACCGAGAATTTACAACGGGAAGACCTGAATCCCATCGACGAAGCCGAGGGAATCCGGGCTTTGATCGAATCCTTCTCCCTGACCCAGGAGGAATGTGCCGACCGGATCGGCCGTTCCCGCCCCGCCGTGGCAAACGCCCTGCGGCTTCTGGTTCTGGAAGAGGACATTCTGACCATTCTCCGCACCGGTGTCCTTTCCGCCGGCCACGGCCGGGCTCTCCTGGCACACCCTGCCGGGGACGCCCGGATCGCACTTGCCAAGGCTGCGCTGAATGGAGGATGGAGTGTACGCCGTCTGGAAGACGAGGTCAAAAAGGCCCAAAGGGAACCCGTTCCCGAGCCCACCCCCGCCTTCAACTACGCCGCCGAGCTTTCGGATCGCCTGACCCGGGATTTTGGCCGCGGCGTCAAAC
>JAFYNU010000254.1 GCA_017547975.1 Clostridia bacterium | reverse complement strand
TCGGCTTCTCCGTCCCTCCGGAAATGGTATTGCACCCCATAGTAGGCGTCACCTTTGGGATAAGGGTCACCCCCAAGCACCAGGTCAACTCCGGGATCGCCGTATGCCGCCACTTCATAAAGGGCAGAGGTATCTTTGCGTTTTCCCTCGTCCTCCGCAAAATCCGCGTCATAATACCGGTATTGGGTCAGATAGGGCGTACCATATTCGCCGTAGGTTTCCTCAATTCGTTTGTAGGTCGAACCGATGGTAAGACGGAAGCCATCCTCGGTCTCCGTCACGTCCATGATTTTTTCGTCTTCGGTGAGACCAAGATCGATGACTTTACCAACGTACTCGTCATAAACCGGAATCGGCCAATCCCCGGCAACCCTTTCCCACTCGCCCCCGGAACAGGACGCAAGGAGGGACGCGGTCACAAGCAAGACGAGAACCAGGGCGGTGATGCGTTTGATTGTGTGTTTCATATTGGCTTCCTCCTTATTCCTTTTATAATTTCATCATAACACAATACGCCATCCAATTGCAAGAAAATAATTATTAAGATTTTATTAAGATTGATCGGACTCTCTTCACTTTTCAGGTTATTTATTCCTTTCGGCTATCTTTTCAGCGATCCCCCCATGGAGTGGGTGCAAACAGGCAGATTTCGGACAGGGACGGCACCGGGTAGGGCATAATGCCCCGGTTTTGCGATCGACCGTTAGAGCGGTTGATCATGTAGGGGCGCGCATTGCGCGTCCAAACCTTGCGGGGGGAAGCAGGTACTTCTGCGACAGAATCCTCGAAAGCCCCCTCTGACGGGCGCGACGCGTTAAGCAAACAACCCGGTGGGTTGTTTGTAGCCAAAGCGGGGAGCAATCTGTGATTGCGGCCTGGGCTGGGATGTCACCGGAGGCGATAGGTGGGAGAGACGGGTTTGGGGAGAGAAATGAGGAACGACAACCCCTCCGTCACGGCTTACGCCGTGCCACCTCCCCTTACACAGGGGAGGCGATGGGCGGGACGTCCGTAGGGGCCGGGTCTTCCGGCCCGTCCACAGGCGGATGATATCCGCCCCTACGACTACCCCTCAGTCTCGCTTCGCGAGCCAGCTCCCCTGACAAGGGGAGCCAAGGAGGCGGGTGCGGCGGCGGGCCGTCGAGGGCTCCGGCCCCTACGGTGGGGGAAACGGCATCCATACCCTTCCCCACACAAAAAGGCACACTTCCTTTCGAAGTGTGCCTCAAGGCTTTTGTGTGCAGTTTTACAGGGCTTCCACGGCGTCCAGGGCCTTTTCCAGCCAATCGCCCTCGAAGGTTTCCAGGGTACCGGCGTCGCACAGGGCGGCCAGCTTGGGATCCATGGGAATCTCCGCCAGGAGGGGCAGGTTGTACTCGGCGGCCAGGGCGCGGGTCTTGCCTTCGCCGAAGGGATAGAGCTTCTTGCCGCAATCGGGGCAGGGGAAGTAGCTCATGTTTTCCACCAGACCCAGAATGGGAATATTCATCATGTTGGCCATGCGCACCGCCTTGCCAACGATCATGGAAACCAGCTCCTGGGGAGAGGTAACCACGATGATGCCGTCCACAGGCAGGGACTGGAACACGGTCAGGGGTACGTCACCGGTTCCCGGGGGCATATCCACGAACATATAGTCCACCTCGCCCCAGATAACGTCGGTCCAGAACTGCTTCACCACGCCGGCGATGACCGGGCCGCGCCACACGACGGGGTCGCCGGAATCTTCCAGCAGGAGGTTCACCGACATGATCTTGGTGCCGGGGATGGTAACGGCGGGATAAAGGCCGTTTTCGTCACCGGTGGCACCGTCGGTGATGCCAAATACCTTGGGAATGGAGGGGCCGGTGATGTCGGCGTCCAGGATGGCGGCCTTGGCGCCTCTTCTCTGTTCGCCAATGGCCATCAGGGAGGAAACCAGGGACTTACCTACGCCGCCCTTGCCGGAGACGATGCCAATGACCTTCTTGATCTTGGACATGGGGTGGGGGGCGTCTTTTTGAATTTCACGGCTCGAGCAGTTTGCCGAGCAGGTGGAGCAATCGTGAGTGCAGTTTTCGCTCATAGTTTGATACCTTCTTTTTTTATTTTTCATTTGCCAGGGCAAATATGTCGCAAATTTCCTTGACCCCGTAGGGGATGATGGCTTCCAGCACCTTGGTGGCGTTGCCGATGCAGCTTTCGGCCATCCTGATAAAGGATTCCTCCGGAATGTTCAATTCATACATCCGGGTGGGCATGCCGAGCTTTTTGAAATATTCCTCAAAGCACAGGATACCCTTGTAGGCCTTTTCCTCCGCGCTTCCCTCGGTAATGCCCCACAGCACCTCCGCAAGGCGGGCAAACCGGGCAGGAGCCACCTTGTAAACGTACTTGGCCCAGGCGGGGAATACCACCGCAAGACCGGCTCCGTGGGCCACTTCGGGGAACATACCGCTCATTTCGTGTTCAAACTGGTGGGAGATCATCACGTAGTCACGGCCCACACCGGTCAGGTCGTTGTGGGAAAGGCTGCCGGCCCACATGAGGTTGGCACGGGCTTCGTAATTTTCCGGTTCCTCCAGAAGCACGTTACCCGCATGGATGGTGGTGCGAAGCACCGCTTCGGCCACCTGGTCGGTGATCATGACGTCACCGGGCTTGGCCAGGTAGCGCTCCAGGGTGTGCATCATAATATCCACCACGCCGCAGGCCGTCTGGTAAGGGGGCAGGGTGTAGGTCAGTTCGGGGGACATGATGGAAAAGAGGGGACGGTGGAATTCCGAATTGTAGCCCCGCTTGAGGCCCAGTTCGGAGTTGGTGATCACCGCCGAAGCCGACATTTCGCTGCCGGTGGCGGCAAGGGTCAGG
>JAFYNU010000253.1 GCA_017547975.1 Clostridia bacterium | reverse complement strand
GGGGGATACCGTCACCCTGGGCTGCTACCCCCAGGATAACGAGGACGGCAAGGATCCCGTTTCCTGGAAGGTGTTGGCGGTGGAGGGGGACAAAAAGCTCCTGCTATCTACCAAAATTCTCGATTGCATGCCCCCCTTTGCGGAATATACCGTGATCCCATCGGAAAATGAGGAGGCGGAGGACGTGATTCGTACCGACCCCGCCGATTGGGAAAGCAGTACCCTGCGCGCCTGGCTCAATGGGGACTTTCTCCGGGGCGCCCTGGTGGGGGACACCAAGACGTTGCTGGTTACCACCACCCTGGCAAATCCCGAAAATCCCGTCACCGGAGTGGATGGGGGACGGGATACCGCCGACCAGGTATTCCTTTTAAGCGCCGATGAGGTGGAAAAATACCTCTCCGCCGAGGATCGCATCGCCAAAGCCACCTCCTGGGCCATGAAGAAACGTATGTATACCAACGAGGAGGACGTGGGCTGGTGGTGGCTCCGCACCCCTGGGGAAAGCCTGCGGCAGGCCATGACGGTGGACCCCTTCGGCAATCTGTATTACAGTGGGGATGACGTGACCTTCGGGGCCAATAATCCCAACAGCGCCTCCGCCAACCGTTACAAGAAAAACGGCATCCGCCCGGCCATCTGGGTGGATCTGTCGTGATGGAGTGGGACAAAATGAAAAACGAGAAGAAACCCGAGCAGAAGCTGCAGTATATGCCCATCGGTATGTGTCTGGGGCTGTCGATTGGCTCGGCCATTGGAATTGCGCTGGATAACCTGTCGGTCTTTCTTTCAGCGGGGATGTGTATCGGTATGTGCATCGGTTTAATGCTGGATAGACAAAAAGAGAAAAAGGATGAAAACCCTCCCGAAGAGGAAGAAAAGAAATAAAATCACAACGTGACCTGGCGTGCCCGGACGAGAGTCCGGGCATTTCTTTTTGTGGATAAATTAAACTCGTAAATAAAATTATATAACAAGCTTGACAAAATATAAATGCAGTGCTATAATATAGCCATACAAAAAGAAGGAGAATACAACCATGGCAAAAAACCTATACTCTCTTCTATTGGATGATGAGGTGGTCCGGGCGCTGGATCTTCTGGCGGTGCGCCGGGGGATGAGCCGATCGGCCCTGGCCAATGCGGCCCTGGCGGAGTTTTGTGCGGTGCTGACTCCCGAAGAACGCATCAACCGCATCTTCAAATCGCTGGATGCCTATATGGGGGAAAAACCCGACATCATTCCCTTCCTGGTGGAAAATCGACCCACCATGACCCTGAAAAGCAGTTTGGAATACAAATATCGTCCCACCATCCGTTACGAGGTGGAGCTCTACCGGACCCCTGACCAAAGCGGGGACGTGGGGGAACTGAGCGTGGTGTTTCGCACCCAATCGGCCGCCCTGGTGGAAGCCATTACCCGCTTCTTCACCCTGTGGTGCAAGCTGGAGAATGCCTACCTGACACCCCTTGGCCGGGAAAACATTACCTACACCATTGCGGGGGGCAAGTTAACCCGCCGTCTCCGGCCTGCGGAGGGGCTGGAAGGAGAGAATTTCAGCAAAATCCTGGGGGATTACATTACCCTGCTGGACCGGCTGATGAAAAGCTATCTCATGGGGGAGGCGGATGCCGCCCGCATCGAGTTTGAATACCGCGCCGCCCTGCGGAGGGGCGTTGGCCTGCTTTGATCATTGACGTAGAGGAAAGTCCCGGCGGATGCCGGGGAAAGGAGAAACACAATGGATGCAAGAAATATGACCCAGAAATCGGTGGAGGCACTCCAAATTGCCCAAACCGTGGCCCTGGAACACAACAATATGCAGATCTGCCCCGAGCACCTGTTTTATGCCCTGGTGGCGGACGAGGGGGGACTGATCCCCAATATTCTGACCAAGCTGTCCCTGGCTCCCAGCGGGGTATTGGACGCCGCGGAGGAATTGATCCGAAAGATTCCCGGGGTCACCGGCAGCGGCCGGGAGCCCGACAAAATCTATATTGCCCCCGAAACCGATAAGGTCCTCAACGCCGCCGGGCGGGAAGCCGGACGCATGAAGGATGAATTCGTTTCGGTGGAACATTTGATGCTGGCCATTCTGGACAATCCAACCGCCAATCTGCGGGATCTCTTCCGCAGGTTCAACCTGACCCGGGATGCATTCCTTGGGGAACTCAAGGACGTCAAGACCCATCGGGTCACCAGTGACAATCCGGAAGAAACCTACGAAGCCCTGAAAAAGTACGGAACCGACCTGGTGGAGCGGGCCCGGAAAACCCAGCTGGACCCGGTCATCGGCCGGGATGCCGAAATCCGCAACGTCATCCGCATCCTTTCCCGCAAAACCAAGAATAACCCGGTGCTCATCGGGGAACCCGGCGTGGGTAAAACCGCCATTGCGGAGGGGCTTGCCCAGCGCATTGTAAAAAACGACGTACCCGAAGCCCTACGGGATAAAACCATCTTTGCCCTGGACATGGGGGCACTGGTGGCGGGAGCCAAGTACCGTGGGGAATTCGAGGAGCGGCTGAAGGCGGTGCTGAATGAAATCAAGCAGAGCGAAGGCCGCATCCTTCTTTTCATCGACGAGCTCCACACCATCGTGGGGGCGGGAAAGACCGAGGGAGCCATGGATGCGGGGAACCTCCTGAAGCCCATGCTGGCCCGGGGGGAACTCCATTGCATCGGCGCCACCACCCTGGACGAATACCGCAAATATATCGAAAAGGACGCCGCCCTGGAACGGCGCTTCCAGCCGGTGATGGTGGAAGAACCCACCGTGGAGGACACCGTTTCCATCCTCCGGGGCATCAAGGAGCGCTACGAGATTTTCCACGGGGTGGAAATCCACGACCGGGCCCTGGTGGCCGCCGCCAAGCTTTCCGACCGCTATATTTCCGACCGCTTCCTGCCCGACAAGGCCATTGACCTGGTGGACGAAGCCTGCGCCACCATCCGTACCGAAATCGATTCCATGCCGGTGGAAATGGATGACGTGCGGCGGCGCGTGATGCAGCTGGAAATCGAGGAAACCGCCCTGAAGGAGGAAACCGACGACCTGTCCAAGTCCCGGTTGGAGGCACTGCGGGCCGAGCTTGCCGGAGCCCGGGAGGAGTACGCCGCCCTGAAATCCCGCTGGGAGGTGGAAAAGGCCGGCATCGAAGAGGTGAAGAAGGTCAAGGAAGAGCTGGAACGAGCCCATGCCGACATGGAGGAAGCCCAGCGTAAGTACGAATACGAAGCCGCCGCCAAGCTCCGCTACTACGAAATTCCCGAACTGGAAAAGAAGCTTGCCGCCGCACAAAAGGCGGTGGAGGAGCGCAAGGACGGCAAGGTGGCCGCCCTGGTGCGGGATACCGTCACCGAGGAGGAGATCGCCGCCATCGTATCCCGCTGGACCGGGATTCCCCTTTCCAAGCTGGTGGAGGGGGAGCGGGAAAAGCTCCTTCGCCTGGAGGAAATCCTCCACAAGCGGGTGGTGGGTCAGGACGAGGCGGTGACCCGGGTGTCGGAGGCCATTCTCCGGGCTCGGGCGGGCATCTCCGATCCCAACCGTCCCATCGGCTCCTTCCTCTTCCTGGGGCCCACCGGGGTGGGCAAAACCGAGCTTGCCAAGGCACTGGCGGAGGCTCTGTTTGATGACGAGAGCAACATGGTCCGCATCGATATGTCGGAATACATGGAAAAATTCTCGGTGTCCCGGCTTATCGGTGCCCCTCCGGGCTACGTGGGCTACGACGAAGGGGGTCAGCTTACCGAAGCGGTGCGCCGTCACCCCTACTCAGTGGTGCTCTTTGACGAGGTGGAAAAGGCCCATCCCGACGTGTTCAACCTGCTTCTGCAGGTGCTGGACGACGGCCGAATCACCGATTCCCACGGGAAAACGGTGGATTTCAAAAACACCATTCTCATCATGACCTCCAACCTGGGCAGTGAATTCCTGCTGGATGGC
>JAFYNU010000252.1 GCA_017547975.1 Clostridia bacterium | reverse complement strand
TGAAATTTTGGCTGATTCTGTTGCACTTGATTGACATTCTGCCCTCCGCCGTAGGCGGTGGGGGATTGTCAACCTTCCCCGCATCGCCTCCCCAGCAAAATACCTTGGTCATCTGCCTTCGTCCGTACGTCCGCAGGGTTAGCGGACGAAAAAGAGATGTGATAGAATAGGCGAAACGGTTCGAAGGGCCGTCCCTCCCCCCCATTCGCCGCTGCCTTTTACACCAGCCAGTTCCACACCAGATAGTAGGCAACGGTAAACGCCACCGTTGTCATCACCGCCGGCAGGGTTTTGCGGATCAACCGTCCAAAGGGGATCTCGAAATAGTCGGCGGTCAGGGTCAGGCAAACGTGGGTGGGCGAGATCTGCATGGCCGCGTAGGCAACGCCCATCAACAGGCACACCAGAGGCAGACCGGCCCCGGGCACGGTAGCCATGGCCACCGGCATGCACAGCCCGATGATGGTGGAGGAGCCCGATACCACCGACCCGAAGAAGAAGATCAGGATGAAGACCAAAAAGGACGGAATGGGCAGTTTGGCAAAGAAATCCGGCAGAGTCGAGATCACCCCAGACACCGTCAAAAACTCCTTCAAAACCATGACCGCAAGGGTGTTGAGATACAGCTTGAACTGCAGCGATTCGGCAAACAACCCCTTGATCTCCCCAAACCGAAAGCGGTGGATCAGGAAATAGACCACCAAAACCAGGGACGACGCGGTGAGGATCTGCATTTTCAGGATCACCACCATCAAAATGCACACCAAAATAGGCCACAGACCGATGCCGATCTCAGCGGCGCACTTCGCTTTTTTCGCCCCGGCGCCCCCCTGGGTCTTCATCGGCACCTTGCGCAAAAACCAGAAGCAGCCGGCCGCCACGATGCAGAGCACAATGGGCAGCATACCCACCACGAACTCCCCGGCGGACACCCCCGCCAGCCCCAGCGCCAGAATGATGGACCCGTAGGTGGGCATGAAGGATTCCGAAACGTGTCGGAAATAGGTGGTGGTCACCGCCATTTCGTCATGGTTCAGGTGATCGGCTGCCGACGCTTTCACCACGTCCCCGGCAATAAAGGCCGCATTCGGGGTGGGCAGCATGCCGATGAAGATGGGAGCCGCCGCGCAGTTGACCCAGCGATTGTTGAAAAGCGCGCTGAGCCCCTTCTGCGCCCGCTGGATGGCGTTGCGTTTTCCCATCATTTTTTGCAGGAAGGTGACGATATACATCACCAAAATCAGCGATACCGTATCCCAGGAAACACAAGCCCGGTAAATACCCAAAAGTCCTTCCTGCAGGGAGATCCCGTACAGGAGCCAGGTGGCGGCCGCCCCGGCGAATATGGCGATCCAAATGGGCTGTTTCCGGGAAACCAAAACCAGAACCAGCACAAAGATAAGCAACAATTTCAAAACATCCATGATCTCGTTTCGGTCCCTCCTACTCGCCTGTGACTTCCACCTGGCAGCTCTTCATCACCGCCAGGGCAGCCCTGTGGGCCTCCGGGGTGACCCCGGCACAGCAGGCGGCATCCACCCCCACCCTGATCTCCGGGAAGGCCGCTTTCAGGAGCAAGGCGTTGGATACCACGCAAATGTCGGTGCAGACCCCAATGAGCTCCACCTCTTCCAGGGCAAGTTCCCCCCATCCGGTGTAGCCAAAGCTGGGTTTATCGATAATCCGATCCCCCTCTTTCCAAAAGCCGGGGACGATTTCCCATCCTTTGGTCCCCTTGATGCAATGGGGCACCGGAAGGCGCTTCCCCTCCTGGGTTTCGGCGTATGATTCGGTGTGGGTATCCCTGGTAAAGATAATTTCATCCCCTGCCGCCCGGGCGGCTTCGATTTTGGCCGTTACCCGGGGCAATATGGCCACCGCTTCGGGGGTGCCCAGTGCGCCGGTAACAAAATCGTTTTGCATATCGATCACGATCAGAGTCTTTTTCATCTTCGGTTCCAACCTTTCCGCAAGTGATTCCTACGACACATTATACACGAACCGCGCCGCCTTTGGCAAGCGGACATTTTCCACGAAAAGGAGATTTTCCCCATGACCCTCCCCCTGTCTCTTCAATTCCCGGTGACCCCCGGCATCCTCTTCGGTTACGACAACCATGCCGCCCTGGCGGAATACCGGGACGGCACCCTTTCGGTGTCCCTCTCCTTCCGGGGACATGACACGCCGCTGACCCTTACCGCTCCCGCCAGAGTGGGCGACAGGGCCGAATTGGTGCTCTTCCCCTGGCGCATGGAGCTTTGGGTAAACGACAGCCTGCAGGACGAGGAGTGGCCCCACGGGGAACCCCTTTTCCTCTCCCTC
>JAFYNU010000251.1 GCA_017547975.1 Clostridia bacterium | reverse complement strand
CCCTGACCCTGTGCTTCGTGGCGGCGGGCCGCATCGACGGCTACTTTGAAACCGTGTTAAAGCCCTGGGATTATGCCGCCGCCAGCCTGATTTTGGCGGAAGCCGGGGGCAAAACCAGCGACTACGAAGGAGTCCCCCTCCCCTTCACCCACCCCGGCACCATCATCGCCACCAACGGCGTCATTCACGACGAGCTCCGGGAATTGATCCATCAATACCAGTAAGAAAGGATGAGGCGGATGAAAGAATTCCTCAAACGAATCCGCGACTTTATTTATCCCTGGCACAGCAAACCCGAAAACCAGAGCCGTACCGAAGCCAGAAGCCATCTTTGCATGACCGGCGTCTTCTTCGTCCTGTCCTTTTTCATGGAAAAGGTGCGGGGAGTCAGCATCTTCACCCTGCCTCTGTTTGAAAACCAGACCTACCAGGGCATGCTCGACATTGCCATGAACACCCTGCTGACCACGGTACTCTACCTTGTCATGTACTACTTTGTGCGGTTTATCCACGACCGTTTCTCCTGGATTCCCAAAAACAAGGACAAAATGCTCCAGGGGGAATGGCTCCACATCCACGACAAGGATTCGGTCCGGATTGGGGTGGTGAAGATTCGCCAGTATTACCTGGATTACGAGGTCTCGGCGGAAAACCTGCATCCCGGTCTGGCCAAGGTGGACGACAAGCCCAAAACCATATGGAATTACATCGGTTCTCCCCTGAATCCCGCCGGGGACACCGGCATCAAATTCATCGGCTGTTACATTGCCAAACGGCTTGGGAACCAGAATTCCTACAAGCAGGGGATCCACGTGTTCGAAACGGTGGAGCTGGACAAGGATCACTACCCCAAAATGCTGAAGGGTACCCAGGGCGACACCATCGAGCCGGGCAAAAAGAGCCAGGTGAAGATCACCGACAAGGCAGGCAGTATTTACTTCTACCGCATGACCCCCGCCCTGAAAAAAGCCATCACCAAAAACGGCGAATACGACGACCTTGCCATCAGCAACATTGCCGATGATCCCACCGTGCAAAACGAAGAGTACGTAATTCAGTTAAAAAAGATTCTGGCCAAGGACGCATTGCAGAAAACCCGGAACGAGCTTTTCACCGCCTTTGCCAAAATGGACCTGGAAACCGGAGAACGGGCCATGTTCCTTCTGGATGCCGTCCTCCTCTACCCCTTCGTGGGAGGGCCACTGAATGAAACCGATGCCCAGTTTGTCACCGGCTTTGACTGGAAACAGAAGGATATGTGGACCTATTACAAGGGAAACAACTCCTTCCGCTACGAAAACGACCTGTATCAATACCTGTTTGAGCTTTCGGATCTTTTCCTCTCCGACATTCCCCTTTGGAAATGCATCTACACCGGCTTGCATAAGATCTGGGAATTCCAGGCCAAGGCCCATTCCGAGCTGACCGCCCACACCGAAAAAGCGATCACAACCCTGGATACCATCCATGCCAACCGGCCCCACATCACCGATTTCCTGAGCAGTTGGAACGTTTTCACCAGCGATTACGAAAAGATTGCCCCCACCTACACCGACCAGGCGAATCAGGTTCCCCTGGATCATTACGTGAAGGGACTCCTCATCGGCACCGCCCTGCATTTCATCAAGCTGGACCATGCCATCGAGGAAAAGGAGATCGTGGTTCTCGACCGCCTCTTCCACTACGGGCTGGCCCGGAGTGAAATTTTGGCCTTCTACAACGATTCCCGGGCCGAAATCGATAAGCTTTTGGCGGATCCCGCCCCCTTCATTGAGCTGATTCGGAACATTGACCCCGATCTGGTGGACGATTTCAAATCGCTTCTCCACCGGTGCTGTCTGGCCCTGGCAGGAAGCGATGCCATCACCCCCGCACCGGAGGAGCGTGCTCTGCTGGCATCCCTGGAAGAAAAATTCCGCATCTGACCCTTGTGATTTGACCCCTTATACGAAAAAAGAACTCCTGCACCGTGTGCAGGAGTTTCTTCTTTTTGGTTGTGGGGTGTGGTATTTCGTTATGCCTCTCTAAGAAAATAGTCCCGGCTTCCATCCAGGGACAGCACGGTTTTGCCGTTGAGTTTGAATTCCTTCAGTCCCCCCGCCGCCAGCTTTTCGATTTCTCCGTTTTCGCCCAGTTTCAGGGCAAACACTCCCCTGAAGGTGGCTTCGCAGAGGGTTTCCCCCAGTTCAAACCGACGGGTACAGAAGTTGTCCCCGGCCACCGATTCGTAATGGCCGATCACCACCGACCCGTCCTCCAGCACACAGCCGTCGGGAATGGTGTTTGGGGTAAGCGCCATTTCCCCGGGGATGTCATCCTCCTCTGTCAGGAAGGAGTCCGGTTCTCCGGTCAGTTCCGCAGGCCTTCCGTCAAAGTCCCGGGTCAGTTCCCCCAGGATCTTCAGATCATACCCATTCTGCAGGGCTTCCTGCAGGAAGGAGATCACCTCCGGTTTGGAATATTGGGGATAGAGATACAGGAGCTTGTCGAACCGATGTCCGCAGTAATCAAACTTGCCGTCCTTTGCGCGGATGCGGCCGTCCGCCACAGCATCGCTGGGGGCAAGTGCATTCAGATATCCCTGCTCCCACAGTACGTGCACCCGGTCCATGATGTTCAGCTTGCCGTTGATGTCCATGCTGTTCCGGGCGGAGCGATCCGGGTACCAGTTGCACAGGGCAGGAAATCCGAACACCACCAAAAGCTCCATGCGGGGCATGGCCGGGTCAAATCGGTTCAAAAGTTCGATCTTGTCCTCGTAGGGCTTTACCCCATCCAGAAATTCCGGACTGCCGACATCCCAGGAAATGGAGGAGTTGCCCTCGCTGCGGATAATGTGATAGTGGATTCGGCTGCCAAAACGGGCATCCCGCATGGCTTTTTCAAAATACTTCTCCTTGTCGGGAGCGTAATACATATCGTAGACCAGATTCTCCCGGCAGCCGCAGGCCATGCCCATGCGAATGGGATAGGGAATGTCCTCGTCGGTCTGGGCGTATTTCCGGGGAACCTCCCACCAGTTGCAGCCGGTCTGCCAGATCTCATCGCTTTGCAGGTGGTTGTGGTAGGTGTTGTGGAGACCCGCAAAGGCCTCCTCACCAAACACCTCCCGGGAATATTCCGCCACGAAGGTCTCCAAACGCTTTGTAGAGTGTCGGAAAATGTCAAAATACCGATTGATGGCGCCGATCCGCACCTCGTCCCTGCCCTCCGGGCAGAAACGCATATCCAACAGGATACGGATCAGATCCTCCCCGGTCTGTTCTGCAAAGTAACGGTGGAAATTCCTGCCGTAAAAGCGTTCCCGGAACGCGTCGGTCTGCCAGGGAGGCAGAATGACCATATTTTTCAGTTCATCCAATACGATGCCGTTGACCGGCAGATCGGCATAGGCATCGATCAGTTCCCTGTATTCCCGGAGGATGCGATCGCTGAACAAATCGAAGGCGGCATAATAGTGGGCCACCATCACGTAGAGGCAGCAGCCCTTCAGGTCGTCAGTGTCAAAGCTCAGGGTGAGGGACTCCCCATCGGTGTAGAGCACCTTTGCCCGGTGGCGGATATCGATGAGCGAGCCGGCTCGGTAAAAACCGTCGCCGCTTTTTTGGAAGGCATAGGCTCCCAAAAGCTCAGCGGCAATGCTGTTGCGGTGTTCGGGATACCTGACGTTTTTGGCTCCGGTGGCCCGGATGACGGTGCAGTCCTCCTCCACCAGGCACTCGTGTTCGGTCACCAGCGCCACCGCATCTTCCACGCCCACCGATGCGCGCCATTTTGTGTGATACCCCTTGGGAAAGACCTGCAGGGGCGTTCGGATCCCCTTGTCATGGGCGTAGCGCACCACCTTCCCGATCAGTGGTTTGGTGGAGAGATCCCACAAATTCATTTCCCAGCAGGAGATGCAAAGGGTATCGAAGCGGCCGTTCTGCCGGATTCTGTCGATCACCTCTTTGTAATTTTCGGACAGGATATCTTCTTCGTTCAGACTCCAGTATTGGATCTTGGGATGTCGGGATGTCCGTTCCTTCATAAAGATCACGCTCCTACATAGACCGAAGCCGGGCTCACTTCTTCGTAAAGCACCAGTTCGCTTGCCATATTCCCCGGGATGCGTACCGGAATCCCCTCCGAAAGGAGCTTCCAGCCCTCCACCGTGAAGGATTGGCGGGAATTATCCAGGGTGACCCGGTAGGTTTTGCCGGCATCCACCCCCTTGGGGAAGAAGGTGTAACGGTTTTCTTTAGTCCCCGGCATGGTGAAGAGGGTGGCGGCGCCCTTTTCCCCGTCGGGAGAGGCGATTTCCATAACCATCCATCCCTCCGACATGATCTTCCGGGTTTCGGGGGTGTGGTGGAAGACGCGGCAGGTGGGCAGGATGGGGCGGATAAAGTCCTTATACAGTTCCACGCTGTGGCGGATAAATTCCATCTGCAGGGGGTTGGTTTCGGTGGCGGCGGGAGCCACCACGTTCAGCGACATGTG
>JAFYNU010000250.1 GCA_017547975.1 Clostridia bacterium | reverse complement strand
GGCTTCGAAGAAGGGAATCAGTACCAGGTTGAGAAGCGCGCAAACCAGAAATTGCACGCAGGAGTAGCGGATGGAATAAACCGTGTCACCGGCCTTGTCGATGATCAGAATGTGGGCGGCCCAGAAGATGGTGCCCAAAAGGAGCACGCCGTCTCCCCAACCAAAGGAGGTTGCCCCGGAAAAGGAGATCAGGTAAAGCCCGCCCACCGCCAATGCGGCGGCAACCCAGGTAATGGGGCGGATCTTTTTCCCAAGGAACATACCGAAAAAGGGAACCAGAACCAGGTAAAGCCCGGTGATGAAGCCCGATTTGCCGGCACTGCCGGTGATGTTGATGCCCGCCTGCTGCAGGGCGGAGGCGGAAAATAAAATGGCACCGGTGACCATGCCGTAAAGGATGGTTCGCCGCATCCTTGCCCGGTCGGTGGCGCCTTTTTCAAAAAACAGGATAACCGGAATCAGCGCGGCCGTGCCAAAGAGATACCGGATGCCGTTGAAGGAAAAATTCCCCAGATAGCCGCCTCCGATGCGTTGAAAGGCAAAGGCGAAGCCCCAGATGATGGCGGTGAGAGCCAGGAGGAAAAACGATTTTTTTGTCATGGTATATCCTTTCAAACGCCCCTTTTCCGGGATGGAAAAGGGGCGTTCTTATATGTGTGATCGATTGCTTTTTTAGATTTCGACCTTGATGACCTCGTCCTTTTCGGAGGAGAGGAAGGCCGCATCCACGATCTTCATCTGCCGCAGGAGCTGGAATTGCTTGATGTAGCATTCCTCCTTGCCTTCCACGGCGGCGATCAGGTTGCGCCAGAATTCCAGGGGCTGGTCTTCCACAACCGGAAGCTCCAGGGGTTCCAGCATTTCCTTTTCCAGGGGAGCCATGGTGCGGCTGGGCCCCAGGGACTTGATGCCAACCACGCTGTCGAAGCCCTTCACGTCGGCCTTGATGCGGGCCATACCGCCGATCTGGCCGGAGAAATCGTCAAGCTTCAGGGTGCCGCGATCGCCAAAGACGAACCAACGGGGCTTTTTCTGCAGGGCAAAGGTGCCAACGGTAACCCGGGCGGTGGTGCCGCCGGAGAATTTGAAGGTCAGTTCGAAGTAGTCGTCCACAGCCGGGGTCAAAACGCTCAGGAGTCGGGCATAAACGCTGACTACCTTTTCGCCCGGGTAGAGCATCAGGAGCTGGTCGATCAGATGAACGCCCCAGTCGTAGAGCATGCCGCCGCCGGCAACCGGGTCGCCCCGCCAACCGAAGCAGACGCCGCGTTCCCCAAGAACGGTGGATTCGATGGTGGTGATCTTGCCAATATCGCCCGAACGGACGGCGGAAACCACTTCCAGGTAATCCACGTCCCAACGGCGATTCTGGTGAACCGTGAAGATCTTGCCGGTTTCGGCCGAGACCGCCATCACTTCTTCCAGCTCTGCCGCCGACATGGTGACCGGCTTTTCGCAGAGCACGTTCTTGCCGGCCTTCATGGCGAGTTTGGCATAGTGGGCGTGGTAGTTGTTGGGGGTGGAAACCACAACCAGATCCAGGGGGAGAGCCAGGAATTCCTCCACGCTGGTGCAGGCTTTCAGGCCTTCTTCCCGGGCGTCCGCCAGGGCTTCTTCCTTGATGTCATACACCGCCACCAGAGTGGCATCTTCGGGGAAGGAACGAACCTTACGCATGTGGAAATGGCCCATGTAGCCAAAGCCGATAATACCAACTTGAATTGCCATCGTATTTTCCTCTCTTCTCTTGGTAATCAAAGGTTAAAATTCGGGGTCGTAGTGACAGGTCACCTTTTCGTAGGTGATACGGCGAACCTTGGGGTTCTTGAAGCGCAGATAGCTGCAGAAGGCTTCGAAGCCAATCTTGCCGTAGGTGAGGTTGTCGATGGGATCGGGGTCAAAAATCTCCAGGCAGACCTTGCCGTCCACCACCACGAAGATGTGGCCGTTGATATCCCCCACCATCAGGTGGTAAACCCGACCCGGTTCGAAGGGGAACAGGTTGGTGGCGCAGACCAGGTCGTATTTGGGGGATTTTTCGAAACCGATGTTCCCGTTCCACCAACCCTCCATGCCGGCCACGTAAGCCACGTGGCGGCGGTTGGTTTCTTCGTTCCAGCTGCCGTGCCACATGACGTTGATGTCACGGGTGCAGGGCAGAATGGTGGAAGCATCCACCTCCAAAAGCACGTTTCCCAGGAAGTCGCCCTTGGAAATGATCATGCAGGCCTTGTTTTCGGGGTTCTTTCCCACCAGCCAGCCTTCCTCATCCACGTGCCATTCGCCACCCTTGATGACGAAATCTTCCTCAATGCTTTCCTTGGAGAAGGGACGGTCGTAAAGAATTTCCATGTTTTCGGGGTACAGGGTTTTACCCATCAACTTGAACATAATGAACACCTCCGGTGGGCTCCCGATCAGGAACCGTCTGTTACCATCATTATAGCCTGTTTTGTCGGAGAAAGCAATCCCCAAATTGGAAGGAATTATAAAATTATTCTTCGGTCTCCCCGAACCTCCGGCAGGGGACCGAAGGAAAGGGTGCCGTCGGTATTTTGGAAGGCCTCGGTAAAGGTCAGGGTACCGGCGTATTTCCCGGCTCCGTCAAAACCCGCAAACAGGATGCGGCCCTGGAAAACCGCCGCTTTGGGCACCGATTTGCAGGGGATGATGGGGTCGGCAGGGGTGGCGAAATCGGTGAAGGGCTTGGTGGAGTAGAGGTAGTGGCCCTTGCCGTGCAGGGAGAAGATCAGGTAGTAGTAACCGTTGAGGGCCAGGTAGTCGGGGCACTCGGGCTCGGCCTCGTCCGGGGCACGGTAAATGGGCTCTGCTTCCTCAACCCAGCTTTCCAGATCGGGGGAGGTCAGATGCACCAGACACCCCCGGTTGCTTGCCCGCTCGGTGGAGGTGACGAACATGTGGTAAAGTCCCGCTTCGTCCAAAACCAGCTTGGGATCCCGGGCGCTTGCGCCGGTGAAACGGTCCGACAGGGTGAAGGAGAAGGTCTTGTCTTTTTCGAAGTGGTAGCCGTCGGCGGAAACCGAACGGCGGATGGGGGCGGGGGAGCCGTCCATGGTTCGCACCGTATAGTAGAGGTAGTGGGTATCTCCCCGGCGGATATGGGATCCGGTGCAGATGGAGCCCTCCTCCGGGTCGTCAATGGGTACCGCCATGGGGTGAATTTGGAAGGTGCGCAGGTCGTCGGTGGAAAGGTGTTCCCACTGGTGGGCACCCTTGTGCCATTTGCTTTGGTGGCGGTGCCGGTCCTTCAGGTAGAGCACGTGGTAACGGCCGCCGTCGGCGTAGGGCATGCAATCCCCCACGTAGACCTCACCCTCCGGTTTCCAACCCTCTGCGTGGCAAAATTCACCAAGTACCGCCGGGGGAATCGGGCGGGGATGAGGAATCGCCCGGGTGAGTGCCTCCCCCGAAACCTGGGG